>NZ_QTXU01000012.1:0-83078 GCF_003461785.1 Ruminococcus sp. AM43-6 | reverse complement strand
TAATTATACCACAAAAAAAGACTGCTGTCTTGCTTTTTGGCAAGATCGCAGCCTTTTTTTCTTGGGGACTTTTTTTACAGCCCCGTTTTTTTTTTTACCCTTTTTTCACCCATACGATAATGCGACAAAAAAATCCCACAGTAAGTGATAATATATTTTCAGCGGATAAAACGAAAAGATGAAAGGAATGATAAAGCATGAATGTGGAGATAAAAAACTATCCGTCAGCCAGAACTCTTGTGGCAGAGATATGCGGCGATATCGACCACCATACAGCAAAATATTTCAGGGGAGAGATAGATAAAGCCATTAGAAGCCATAATCCTCTTACCCTTATCCTTGACTATTCTCAGGTGACTTTTATGGATAGCTCAGGTATCGGACTTGTTATGGGCAGATACAAAATAATGTCAGAAATGGGTGGCGAGGTGATAGTGGCGTCGCCTCCTGCTTATATCCGAAAGGTCTTGCAGCTTGCAGGTATGCACAGACTCACAAAGATAGTTATGGATATGACCCCGTACATACAAGAGAAGAAAGCAGCTCAGGAACAGAATGAAAGCCCCGATGACAAAACAAAGGAGAGTGATAAAATTGAAACGAAAACCCCTTAATGAAATGAAAGTCAGTTTTCCCAGCTATTCTGAAAATGAGCGCTTTGCTAGAGTTGCAGTCAGCGGTTTCCTTACTCAGCTTGACCCTCAGATCGACGAGCTTGCAGATGTCAAGACCGCAGTGTCAGAGGGAGTCACAAACGCCATTGTCCACGGATACCGAAACACCCTAGGGGAGATATTCATGCAAATAAGGATATTCGAGAACAGACACGTCTACATAAAAATAAGGGATAAGGGCTGCGGTATCGCTGATATTGAGCAGGCTATGCAGCCGCTTTTCACCACTGCACCTGAGGAGGAAAGAGCAGGCCTTGGCTTTGCGGTCATGGAAAGCTTTATGGATAAAGTGAAGGTGCGCAGCAAGCTTGGAGAAGGAACTACCCTTATCCTTGAAAAAACCTTGAAAGAAAGAGTATAAAATGAGCAGCATAGTCGAGACCCCTCTTGCAGAAGAAAATCTGGGGCTTGTTCACCTGTGCGCAAATCGCTTCCGCAACCGTGGCATAGAGTATGACGACCTCTACGGTGCAGGCTGTATAGGTCTTGTAAAAGCTGCGAAAGCCTTTGACAGCGACCGTGGTGTGAAATTCTCCACCTATGCAGTGCCAGTGATATTAGGGGAGATAAAAAGGCTTTTCCGTGACGGTGGCACGATAAAAGTGTCACGGAGCATAAAAGAGCTTTCCATGCGCCTTGTAAGAGAGCGTGAGCGATTTTCAATACAGCAGGGAAGAGAACCTACAGTAAGCGAGCTTTGTGAGCTGTCAGGAGAAAGCGAAGAAGCCGTTACTCTAGCCATGAATGTCGCCCTGCCCCCTGTTAGTCTTACTGAAAGCTCAGATGAAGACGACCGCCACGGACAAATAGATATCCCTGTTGATGCTCCTGACATAGAAATTGCTGACAGGCTCTCTCTCCGTCAGGTCATAGCTTCCCTTGAAGCGGAGGATAGAAAGCTTATATACCTGAGATATTTTCAGAATAAAACTCAAATGGAAACGGCAAAACAACTTGGTATGTCACAGGTGCAGGTGTCAAGACGTGAAAAAAAGCTGCTCGCTTTAATGCGTGAACAGCTTAAATAATATCATTACAGTGGGCGGCTTTTGGTCGCCCATTTTTTACAAATAAGACCTGAGTATCTCGATAGTTTCTTCATGTGAGCAAACAGCGTCAGAATCTATAAAGTGCTGAAAATAATCCCAGAAAGCCTGAACAAGGCTCGTTTCGCTTATCTTCAAATAAGAAAAATCAGAGAAGCAGTTGTTTCTGGCAACGATGTTAAGACTTGTGTTGTCAGAAATGTTGATACAAAGATTCTTCGACACTGCAAAATAGTCGTCCTTTATTATCCTGTAGTCTGCCATGCCGTTTTCACAAAGCGATATCATTATCTGTAGCATTATCTTGCGTTCTGCAAGAGTGGGAAAAGTATATGAATTTCTCGGAAGCTCAAAAATCTCTCCCGTCGTCATAAACTCTGCAAGACCCTTTTCACTGAACAGATTTACAAATTTGTGTTCAGAAAGAGCCTTCTTGCCCATGGTGAGCTTTGCTTTTACAAATTTCTTTGCGTCAGCCGGCAAAAGTGCATGGGCGTTGTATATATCCTCTGTAAGACAAAGCATGGTGCATGGCTGAAAATCCACGCCGATGAAATTTGCGTTGTCATCGTACCAAAAGTAAACATATTCCAAAATATCCACGGCGTGGTCGAGAAGCTTTGCACATTTTGTCTTGAACTTTTCAAACTGCCGCATATAAAATTCTACCATAGGCTTAGATCTGTATATAACGCCCTCGCAATAATCACTGTCTGTTCTGATCAGAAAATTATTCGTTATCATTATGTTTGGCATGATGTTCGTGGAGTTGAAATACGCCGACGCACCCTCATAATAATAAAAAGCCTCATATTTTTCATGCTTTTGTGCAAGGTGACATATGAACGGAAAAATATCCAGATTGTATTTTGCGGTGTTTTTTTCACCTGAGGTGTTGTCAAAGAAGAACAGATGGTTTATGGCAGACTCGCTGCCTTCTGCGGCAATGGACAGCAGATTGGTAAGAAACTCTGTTGGCTGAGCGATGACCTGAATGTCAGAACCATTATGAACATCGCTGCATATAAGCACCTGCAGGTTTTTTCTAAGTTCACGTTTGTCGGTGTAGATTGATATCTCAGGCACAGAGTCAATATCAACTTCTGTCTTGAAAGTCAGAGCGTCAGGATCTTCCATGTTGGTGTTTGCCATATCGTGTATTATCTTTGACACCTGCTTACGGCGATTGTAGACATCTTCCCCCATCTCAGAAATGTTATAAAGCTCCATGAGCCTGCTTTTATCCTCTGTGGAAAGCATGAGCTGCAAGCTTATATTTTCTACAAAATCTACGCTTGGCACTTTCCTTTCCCCTTTGAGTATCTTATGAAGATATGTTCTGTCGATACCACATTTTTCGGCAAGGGCTTTTATAGTAATATCTTTTTTCTTTATGTATTCTTTGAGAAGTTCCGAAAATTGTGACATTGGCATCATATCCTTTCTGTAGAAAACAGGCATTTAAAGTATATTTAAAGTATATTTTTACATACCGATACCTATATTATATCCTATTTACGCACAATTGTCAACCTTTGATAATTTTATCTTATTAAGGCAAAAACCGTATATTTTTATAAACAGCTGCAAAAAATACAAGCGTAAAATGAAATACTTTAAAATTTGGAGGAGTTTTCATGAAAATAATATTCTATGACGCAAAGCAGTATGATATAGATTCATTTGAAAAGCAGCGAAAAAACTATCCCGATATAGAAAACGTTTACCTTGAAGCCGACTTGACGGAAGACACAGCAAGGCTTGCCGAGGGCTGTGAGGGCGTGTGTGCCTTTGTAAGCTCAACGATAACAGGCTCAGTGCTTAGACGGCTCCATGAACACGGTGTAAAGCTTCTTCTTATGCGATGTGCAGGCTATAATAATGTTGATATAAAAGCCGCCGATAAATACGGCATAACAGTGCTTAGAGTGCCTGGGTATTCTCCGGAAGCCGTGGCAGAACACGCCATGGCACTGGCACTTGCAGTCACAAGAAGAATACACAAGGGCTATATAAAGGTAAGAGAGAACAATTTCAGCCTGAATGGTCTTATGGGACTTGATTTCCATGGCAAGACCGCTGGTATAATAGGCACAGGCAGGATAGGTGCGGCAATGTGCAGGATATGCCACGGCTTTGGTATGCGTGTTATAGCTTATGACGTTTATCAAAACCCTGACCTTGATTTTGTGAAATATTATCCCCTTAGCGAAGTCCTGCGGGAAAGCGACCTTATCTCGCTCCATTGCCCGCTGACCGAGGCAAGCTATCATCTTATCAATACTGAAACTATCTCCCTTATGAAAGAGAATGTTGTTTTCGTAAATACCTCCCGAGGTGCGCTTGTAAATACCGAAGACCTTATAAAAGGTATCAGAA
Source organism: Ruminococcus sp. AM43-6 (assembly GCF_003461785.1). Taxonomy (NCBI): domain Bacteria; kingdom Bacillati; phylum Bacillota; class Clostridia; order Eubacteriales; family Oscillospiraceae; genus Ruminococcus; species Ruminococcus sp. AM43-6. The sequence goes on along the minus strand of NZ_QTXU01000012.1, from coordinate 78,979 downwards.
GCAGAAAATTCCACGGAGTGGGTCTTGATGTTTATGAGGAAGAAACAGAGAACGTCTTTGAAAACCGACAGGAGGATATCCTAGAAAGCTCCGTGACCGCAAGGCTTCTGTCTTTTCCTAACGTTATCGTCACCTCTCATCAGGGCTTTTTCACCGAAGAAGCCCTAGCCGCCATAAGCCGCACAACGTTTGAGAATGCTTGTGCTTTTGAGCGTGGCAGGATAATAAAAGAAAATCAGGTCAAATAGACGTGTGGGAACGTTCCATGCGTCTTTGAAATATAACAAAAAACGGACGGCATAAAAACCGTCCGTTTTGTATATAGCTTTGATATTACGCTCTTATTAGTAAGCGATACCCTGCCACTTCATAGCGTCAGCGACCTTCAGGAAGCCTGCGATGTTAGCACCTGCAACGAGGTTGCCTTCAAGACCGTACTCCTTAGCTGCATTGTATGAGTTGTGGAAGATGTTTGTCATGATGTTCTTGAGCTTAGCGTCAACTTCCTCGAATGTCCAAGAAAGTCTCTCGCTGTTCTGTGACATCTCAAGAGCTGATGTAGCAACGCCGCCTGCGTTAGCAGCCTTTGCTGGTCCAAAGAGAACGCCTGCATTCTGGAATACAGCGATAGCCTCTGGAGTTGAAGGCATATTAGCACCCTCAGCAACAGCAAATACACCGTTAGCTACGAGAGCCTTAGCTGACTCTTCGTTGATCTCGTTCTGTGTAGCGCATGGGAGAGCGATGTCGCACTTGATAGTCCAAATGCCGCTGCAGCCCTCGTGATACTCAGCACCCTGTACTCTGTTTACATACTCCTTGATTCTGCCTCTCTCAACTTCCTTGATCTGCTTAACAACATCGAGATTGATGCCGTTTGGATCGTATACATAACCGTTAGAGTCAGAAAGTGCAACTACCTTGCCGCCCAGCTCTGTAGCCTTCTGTGTAGCGTAGATAGCAACGTTACCGGAACCGGAGATAACAACTGTCTTGCCTGCGAATGTTTCATTCTTCATGCACTTGATCATCTCAGCTGTGTAGTAGCAAAGACCATAACCAGTAGCCTCTGTTCTTGCAAGTGATCCGCCGTATGAAAGACCCTTACCTGTAAGAACGCCTGTGAACTCGTTTCTGATTCTCTTGTACTGACCGAACATATAGCCGATCTCTCTTGCACCTGTACCGATATCGCCTGCTGGAACGTCTGTGTCAGCGCCGATATGCTTGCAAAGCTCTGTCATGAAGCTCTGGCAGAATCTCATAACTTCTCCGTCAGACTTGCCCTTAGGATCGAAGTCTGAACCACCCTTACCGCCGCCGATAGGAAGACCTGTAAGGCTGTTCTTGAAGATCTGCTCGAAGCCGAGGAACTTGATTACTGATGCACATACTGAAGGGTGAAGTCTGATACCGCCCTTGTATGGTCCTATAGCAGAGTTGAACTGAACTCTGAAACCTCTGTTTACCTGTACCTTGCCGTTGTCATCTACCCAAGGAACACGGAAAATGATCTGTCTTTCCGGCTCAACTATTCTGTCGATTATACCTGCCTCAACAAGGTCAGGTCTCTTTTCTACAACAGGAATGAGGCTTTCCAGTACCTCATATACTGCCTGGAGGAATTCCTTTTCGCCGGGATTTCTCTTCTCAACCTTCTCATAAACGCTTTCAAGATACGCATTGTTCAAAGCCATTATTAAAACTCCCATCTTATAAATTATAATTTGTGCACGGCTTTTTTTACTCATTCCGCACATCACTTTTTTATTATAGCACACTATTTTGCAATTTGCAAGTAGTAAAATGCAAAATTTCATAATTTTATTGAAATTGTATAAAAATCATAGCCTTTTTTTGAAATGTGAAGTAAAATCACGATTATAAATTCATAATTCGTGTAAAATTTCCGTGAAATGTCGACAAATCATTGCGCTGTGACCAAAGCTGTTTCAGCCTGCAAAAATGACAAAACGCATTTTTATGCCGATATAACGCACAAATCCGCTGAAATATCGTCCCTGATATGAAATTTTGGTTGACGAATCCTGCAAAAAAGTGTACAATATAAAGTAATAAAGCACTTATAAACAAAGGAGCAGTACCGATGACAAAGAAAGAACGTGCACAAATGATAGTGGAAAGGCTGGAGCAGGTCTACCCCGAGGGCATATGCTCCCTTGACTATAAAAAGCCTCACGAGCTTATGATAGCAGGCAGACTTTCTGCGCAGTGTACAGACGCAAGGGTGAATATCGTCACGAAAGAGCTTTTTGCAAAATATAAGACCATTGAGGATTTTGCTAACGCAGATGTTGCTGATATCGAGGAGATAATACGCCCATGCGGTCTGTATAAAACAAAAGCTCGCTCTATCGTAACAATGTGCAGACAGATAATGGATAACTTTGGCGGCGAGATACCTGATACCATAGAAAAGCTCACTACCCTTGCAGGCATAGGCAGAAAGACGGCAAATCTTGTTATGGGAGATGTTTTTCATAAGCCTGCGGTGGTAACTGATACCCACTGTATAAGGATATGCGGCAGACTTGGGCTTACAAAAAATAAAGAGCCTGCAAAGGTGGAAGAGGATCTGAGAAAGATTCTTCCCCCTGAGAGATCCTCTGATTTCTGTCACCGTCTTGTACTGTTCGGACGTGAATACTGCAAGGCAAGGGGAGAACGCTGTAGCGAGTGTCCCCTGCTTGATATCTGCGGCAGCAGAAAATGACCGCAGGCTGTTGAAATAATAAAGCAAAAGTAGTATAATAAGGTCACAAGATGAAATGCAGAGGAGATGAGCGTTTTGATAAAGGCATGGGAGCATTTCAAGACCATTACAAGACATCGCCACGGAGTGATAAAAAACTGCTATAAGGCAGGCATTTTGTGGCAGGGTCTGAGGCATGACCTTTCAAAATATTCCCCGGAGGAGTTTCTCAAGGGCTGTAAATATTATCAAGGCACACGTTCGCCCCATGAAGCAGAGCGTGAAGAATACGGATTTTCTTACGGCTGGATGCATCACAAGGGAAGAAATAAGCATCACTTTGAATATTGGACGGACTATGACCTGCGGACTAAGTTGATGACCCCTGTGAAAATGCCCCTTAAATATGTGAAAGAAATGTTCTGCGACAGAGTTGCCGCAAGCAAGATATATATGAAAGACAAATATGACGACGGTGCACCTCTTGCGTACTTTTTAAGAGCCAAAAAGACAAGAGCCATCCACCCTGAAACATCAAACCTTTTGGAGAAGCTTCTTACAATGCTTCGTGATAAAGGCGAGGACTACACTTTCGCCTATATAAGACATTTGAAAAAATATTAGGGGGAATTTCCGTGGGAATTTTCAAAAAGAAAACTGTCAAGCCCGTCCCTGAGGAGTGCAGGGGAATGGAGATAAAAATAATGTCAAGCACCTGCACAGGCGAGAAAACTATCGGATTTTATAACCGCAACACTCGAGAGATAATGTATCCAGAGCTTGTGAAAAGCGACAGCGATGTTGAGGCTTTTTATGAAAAATACGGATTGAAAAAATGAATTATGTTGCATGAGAGAATATATAAAAAAATGTAAATATTTAATGAACTTTGAAATGAAATATATGTAAGAATATTTTGTGGGTGATTTTTACAGAGCGCGAAAAATAGGCGTTTATAAAAAAATAATGATGTTGATCTAAAGTTAATTATGGCTAAATTATAAATACTATTTCTAACGTGTGAATAAGTACAAAAATCAAGCGGCGACTATGCCTCTTTTTTATGTAAAGCTACAAAGATTGCAAGAAAGCACGCAAAATCGGGCAAATTAATTGACAATAGGGGTCAAATACGTTATAATAACAGCATGAAAACAATGTAAAAAATTATAACGGAGGTAGATTCAAAATGACAAAAAATGATCTGATATCCGCAATAGCAGAAAAGGGCGGCTATTCTAAAAAGGAAGCAGAGCAGGCACTTGCGGCTGTAACAGAAACTATCACAGAGGCACTTGTAAAGGGCGAAAAGGTATCTATCGTAGGTTTTGGTGCATTTGAGGTAAGAGATCGTGCAGCTAAGGATTCTATTAATCCTGCAACAAAGAAGCCTATCCATGTTCCTGCAAAGAAGGTTCCTGCATTCAAGGCAGGCAAGGCTCTTAAAGAGGCTGTGGATAAGTAAATTAGTAACACTTTTAAAGGAGAGATTTCACAATGGCTGAAAAGAAGATCGCCGCTGACAAGAAGGCAGAAGAAGCTGTAAAGGAAGTCAAGGCTGAGGTAAAGTCTGCTGCTGAAAAGACAGGCGCAGCAGTAAAGGAAACAGCAAAGAAAGCTGTCAAGACGGCAGAAAAGGCAGTAAAGACCGCAGCAAAGGCAACAAAGGCAAAGAAGGAAACTGTAAAGAAAGCAGTTGAGGCTGAGATAAAGGACGAGGTATTCGTTCAGTTCGCAGGCGTAGAGGTAAATGTTGAAGCTGTAGTGGCTGCTGCAAAGGCTGACTACAAGGCAAAGGGTCACAGAACACCAAAGACAGTTTCAGTATACATCAAGCCTGAAGAGGGCGTTGCTTACTACACTGTAAAGGGTGTAGGCTCAGAGGATTACAAGGTAGAACTCTAATTGTAACATTTGTGTGTAGGGGCGAACAGCGTTCGCCCACTATTTAACACGTTCTATCTATATGATAAGCTACATCAAGCGGAGGACAACACCTCCGCTTTTTTGCGTATATAAACAGAAAGTGCAGCATATTTCCATGCTGCACTTTCTGCGTTATTTAAGAAATCATAAAACACATTACTGTGGTGGTGTCGAGAAGAATGTCTGCCATGCGTAGCCCTTTGTGCCATTATATTCAACATAATACCAGCCGTTTTCGTTGCGGTAGTATTTGCAGGTCGCACCCGATGGGATAGTAAGAAGATTTTCACTGCTCGATGTAGGCTGTGGGTGGAGATAAACTGCACTTATGCACTGGATATCACCAACAGCGTCACCGTTGTCATCTTTAACACCGTCATATGGATCTTCGTCAGGCTCAGTGGCCTTTTTGGACTTTTTAGATGTTTCCTGCGGCTTTTCCGAAGTGGTGGTGGTCTTTGGCGGAATGTATTCCGTAGAAGTTATCGTACCGGTCTTTTTCGGAGTGGTGTTGGTGTTCACAAAAAGAGTTTTTGCAAATATCATTATTACTATGGCTACCACAAGTACAGTCAGCAGTATCGCTATTATTCCCTTTACAGTAGGAGTGAGCCAAGTGGAGCCTTCCTGCTGCTGAGGTCTGTTCTGACCCTGCGGTCTGCGATCCTGTTCAGGACGATAGTAGCCTTTATTGTTTCTGTTGTCAGGCATTATTTATATTCTTCCTTTCGGTTCATTGACTAGAGTTCGACACATTTCGTGTCTATATCTTTAATTATACAAAATATAAACTGTTCTGTCAATTAAAATTCGGTTACGATTTACATTTACTTTATAACAATATGGTGTAAATCGGGAGGCGTTTTTATGTAATAGATGTGAAAATTATCAAAGTGGATAGATATAACGTTTTCTTGAAGGCTTGTTTTGTTACAAAGGGAAAAAATATGTTAATAAATTTTCATAACCCTTTTATTTGTATATATAATATGCTATAATAATAACAAATATGAGAATTTTAATATTCTCAGTAAGCTGTAAGGAGATTGATGATAATGAATATTGCCGTTGCACAATCAGGAGGACCTACCTGCGCTATCAACGCTTCATTGGTGGGAGTTTTCAAACAGGCTGTGAAAACACCACAGATAGACGCCGTTTTCGGCTCGCTCAATGGTATCGAGGGTATCATAAACGACCAGCTCATAGATCTTAAGCTTGTTATAAAAACAAACGAAGATATGGAGCTTCTAAGACAGACACCGTCAACAGTTCTCGGCTCATGCCGTTATAAACTTCCTGATGTTGAGGAGGGCGGTGAAACATATGAGCGTATCTTGAACTGCCTTGAAAAGCATAGGATAGAAGCTTTCTTTTATATCGGAGGAAACGATTCTATGGATACCGTGGCAAAGCTTTCCGATTATCTTGCGGCAAGAAATTCAAAGATAAGAGTTATAGGCATACCAAAGACTATAGATAACGACCTGCCTGTAACAGACCATACACCAGGCTTCGGCTCTGCCGCAAAGTATGTTGCCGCAACGGTTCAGGAGATAATCCGTGACAGCTCGGTTTATTCTATCGAGTCCGTCACTATCGTTGAGATAATGGGCAGACACGCTGGCTGGCTCACAGCTTCCACCTGCGTACTCAGAGCAAATGACGAGATAGCCCCTCACCTTATCTATCTCCCTGAAAATAACTTCACCGCTGAAAAGTTCCTGGAGGACGTAAGAAATCAAATGGCAAAGCATAAAGCCGTTATCATCGCAGTTTCCGAGGGCGTAAAGCTTAAGGGCGAGGAAAATAAGCCGAGAGTTGTGGATAATTTCGGTCACGAGTATCTCTCTGGCATAGGAAAGACCCTTGAACAGCTCGTTAAAGAGAATATCGGCTGTAAAGTCCGTTCTATTGAGCTTAACGTTATGCAGAGATGTTCTTCTCATATCTGCTCAAAGACGGATATAGACGAAGCCGAGGAAATAGGCTCAGCAGGCGTAAGAGCGGCTCTTGCAGGGAAAACAGGTAAAATGATGATATTCAAGCGTATCAGCGACGTGCCTTATGTTGTGACCGTTGACAGCGTTGATGCCCATGATGCTGCAAATAAGGAAAAATTCTTCCCTGCCCAGTGGTTAAGCGATGACGGCAATGACGTAAATCCGGAAGCCGTAAGATACTTCCTGCCACTTATCCAAGGCGAGGTAAAAATAGCAATGAAAAACGGTATGCCCGTTCATTTCAAGCTGTAAGCGTAAATTCGTTTTTATGCAAGTTGTAGGGGACGGCGCCCTCGATGTCCCGCTTGTTTAAGCCTTTTTCAACATTCTCAGCAGAGCAGTTTCAAGCTGTTCTGCTTTTTTCGTTCCATACCGTCATCAGCCCTTGACAATTCGGTGCAAAAGTGAGATAATATTATAATAGGTGCAGTGATGCCATATCATGCGGAAAGGAAAGAATATAATGTGTGATCTCAAATTCAGCTTTCAAATGAAATTCACAGTTCCGTTTCGCAGACAGCCTAAGACACGAGTCTGACGGCAAAAAGGCAACACCTCTTGGTCTTGCCACGATACTGTGATAGAAAAAATATTTGCGAAAGGAATTGTTTTATAATGAAAAAAGAGCTTTCAAAGCTTTATGAGCCTAATAAGGTAGAAGATAAGATCTACAAATATTGGCTTGACGGCGGATTTTTCCACGCTGAGCCTGATTCCAAGAAAGAGCCATACTGTATAGTTATCCCACCACCGAACATCACAGGACAGCTCCATATGGGTCATGCCCTTGATGAAACTTTGCAGGATATACTTATCCGCTGGAAGAGAATGAGCGGATATGCCGCAGAGTGGATACCTGGTACAGACCACGCTTCTATCGCAACAGAAGCAAAGATAGTTGAGGCTATGCGTAAAGAGGGCCTTACAAAGGACGATATCGGCAGGGACGGTTTCCTTGAAAGAGCATGGGATTGGAAAAAGAAATACGGCGGCAGAATAGTTGAGCAGCTTAAAAAGCTCGGCTCTTCCTGCGATTGGGACAGAGAGCGTTTCACAATGGACGAGGGCTGTTCAAAGGCTGTAAAGGAAGTTTTCATAAACTACTATAATAAGGGACTTATCTATAGAGGCGAAAGAATAATAAACTGGTGCCCGCATTGCCGTACATCTATCTCAAACGCAGAGGTTGAGTATGAAGATCAGGCTGGTCACTTCTGGCATCTGAAATATCCTCTTACAGACGGAAGCGGATATGTAGAGCTTGCCACAACACGTCCTGAAACACTTCTCGGCGATACTGCCGTTGCAGTAAATCCAAAGGACGAAAGATATAAGGATATCGTAGGCAAGACACTCACACTGCCGCTTGTTGGCAGAGAGATACCTGTTGTTGCCGACAGCTATGTTGATATGGAGTTCGGTACAGGCGTCGTAAAGATAACTCCTGCCCATGACCCTAACGACTTTGAAGTTGGTAAAAGACATAACCTGCCTGTTATCAACGTTCTTACTGAGGACGCAAAGATAGTTGACGATTATCCTGAGTATGCAGGCATGGATAGATACGAGGCAAGAAAGAAAATAGTTGAAGACCTTGAAAAGGGCGGCTTCCTTGCTTATGTTGAAGACCACGAGCATAACGTAGGTACTTGCTACCGCTGCGGAACAACTGTCGAGCCAAGAGTATCACTCCAGTGGTTCGTTAAAATGGACGAGCTTGCAAAGCCTGCAATAAAGGCTGTTGAGGACGGCTCTATCAAGTTCGTTCCTGAAAGATTTGAAAAGAACTACCTTAACTGGATGAACGATATCAGAGATTGGTGTATCTCACGTCAGCTTTGGTGGGGTCATCAGATACCGGCTTTCTATTGCGATGATTGCGGCGAAACTGTGGTAACAAAGGAAGACCATGCTTGTTGCCCTAAGTGCGGCAAGGAAATGCGTCAGGACCCTGATACTCTCGATACATGGTTCTCATCAGCACTGTGGCCATTCTCAACTCTCGGCTGGCCTGACAAGACAGAGGAGCTTGAGTATTTCTATCCAACAAACACTCTCGTAACAGGCTATGATATCATTCCATTCTGGGTATCCAGAATGATAGTTGCAGGCATGGAGAACATGAAGCAGAAGCCTTTTGATACTGTTCTTATCCACGGCCTTGTTAGAGATTCACAGGGCAGAAAGATGTCAAAATCTCTCGGCAACGGTATCGACCCGCTTGTTATCATCGACCAGTACGGTGCAGATGCCCTGAGATTTATGCTCGCAACAGGCAACGCACCTGGAAACGATATGAGATTTATCGAGGATAAGGTAAAATCCTCAAGAAACTTTGCCAATAAGATATGGAACGCCGCAAGATTTATCATGATGAATCTTCCTGACGGCTTCAAGGCTGATAAGCTTCCTGAAAACCTCAACGTTGAGGATAAGTGGGTAATATCAAAGTTCAATACTCTTGCAAAGGAAGTAAATGATAATCTTGATAAGTTCGAGCTTGGCGTAGCAGTTTCAAAGCTTTATGACTTTATCTGGGATATCTATTGCGATTGGTATATCGAGCTTACAAAGCCAAGAATAGCCGCAGGCGGTGAAACAGAGGCTACCGCACAGGCTGTTCTCGTGTGGGTAATGAAGGGTATGCTTAAAATGCTCCACCCATTCATGCCTTATATCACCGAGGAGATCTGGCAGGCTCTCGTAAATGACGGCACAGCTATCATGGTTCAGGATTACCCTGTATATGACGAAAAGCTTGAATTTGCCGATGAAGAAGCAACATTCGAGAAGATAATCGCAGGCATAAAGAGCATAAGAAACTGCCGTGGTGAAATGAACGTTCCGCCGTCTGTAAAGGCAAAGCTTTATATTGAAACTGCACAGCCAGAAGTATTCTCACAGGGCGTAATGTTCTTTGAAAGACTTGCTTCTGCGTCTGAGGTCATCATTACAGATAAGTGCGAGGAAAAGGATTGCGCCGCCGCTGTTACAGACAGTGCAAGATTTTTCATTCCGCTTGCGGATATCATAGACGTTGACAAGGAGCTTGCACGTCTTGATAAAGACAGAAAGAATGCACAGAAGGATATAGACTTCCTTAGCAAGAAGCTCAGCAATCAGGGCTTCCTTGCAAAAGCCCCTGAACAGCTTATCGAAGCCGAAAAGGCAAAGCTTGCAAAGGCAGAGGAGAAGATGTCAAAGATAATGGAATCTATCTCCGCTCTTGAAGCAAGAAAGTAATATAAAAAATCAATGGCGAGGTCTTTCACCTCGCCATTTTTTGTGTTTTATGTAGGGGGAGCTGTGCATGGCTTATAACCCAAAACAAAAAAGCAGGACAGCCCGAAAGCTGTCCTGCTTGATTTTTTATATCTCAGAATTAGTTCTTCTTTACGCCGATAGAAACCTTTTCGCCGTTGATATCCCAATCCTTTTCGTTGCCGACATTTTCGCCAAGAACGATATCGTCTGCAAGAACGTCATGAGAAATAGCCTCTCTGTTCTTGTCAACAACAGCCATAACCTTTTCGCTGCCGCTTACAGAAACAGTGATGTGATCCATTACCTCAAAGCCCGAATCCTTTCTCATTGTCTGAACCTTGCTGATAACTTCTCTTACAAAGCCCTCTTCAATAAGCTCAGGAGTGAGAACAGTGCTGATAGCTACAGTTACGCCGTTTTCAGAAAGGGTGTAGAAGCCTTCTTTCTGCTCAGACTCGATAAGAACATCATCCTTGTCAAGTGCTATCTCACCGCTTGAAAGCGTGAGTTTCAGACTGCCTGTTTCATTCAGTTCGCCCATAGCCTTGTGTCCGTCAAGCTGTGAAAGCTGTGTTCTTATCTCACCAAGCTGCTTGCCGTACTTTGGACCAAGGGTCTTGAGCTGTGGCTTGAACTTATAATCAATATATGCAGATACATCATTTGAGAACTGAACGTCCTTGAGGTTAAGCTCATCTCTGATGATGTCGATATAGTAGCTGTCAAGTGGGTGGTCTGCTGCAACGTACATCACGCTCAAAGGCTGACGGTTTTTAAGGCTTGCGCCGTTTCTTGCAGAACGTCCCAGAACAACTATCTCCAGAACTTCTTCCATGTCAGATTCAAGCTTTTCGTCTATCATGTTCTCGTCGCAAACAGGATAATCGCAAAGGTGGATACTCTCAGGAGCGTCCTTGTCAACGCTTCTAACAAGATTCTGATAGATCTCCTCAGTGATGAACGGTACCATAGGTGCTGCACACTTGCAGAGCGTAACGATAGCAGTGTAAAGAGTCATGTAAGCGTTTATCTTGTCCTGTGACATTCCCTGTGCCCAGTATCTCTCTCTGCCTCTTCTTACATACCAGTTGGAAAGATCATCAACAAACTCCTGCATAGCCTTTGCAGCCTCAGGTATCCTGTAGTTGTTAAGGTTATCGTCAGCAGCCTTTATCATAGAGTTCATCTTTGAAAGCAGCCACTTGTCCATTACAGAGAGCTTGTCATATTCTATCTCATGCTTTGTAGGGTCGAACTGGTCTATCTCAGCATAAAGCACATAGAACGCATATGTGTTCCAAAGCGTACCCATGAACTTTCTCTGACCCTCTGTTACGCCCTTGTCATGGAACTTATTAGGCAGCCATGGAGCAGAGTTTGTGTAGAAATACCACCTGATAGCGTCTGCGCCGTATTTAGCCAGTGCCTCGAATGGGTCAACAGCGTTGCCCTTTGACTTTGACATCTTCTGACCGTTCTCGTCCTGAACAAGTCCAAGCACGATAACGTTCTTGTATGGAGCCTTGTCAAATATAAGCGTTGAGATAGCAAGGAGTGAATAGAACCAACCTCTTGTCTGGTCAACAGCTTCTGAAATGAAGTCAGCAGGGAACTGTGACTCGAAAAGCTCCTTGTTCTCAAATGGATAGTGGTGCTGTGCAAAAGGCATTGAGCCTGAGTCGAACCAGCAGTCTATTACCTCTGATACACGGTGCATCTGTTTTCCACACTCAGGGCATTTGATAGTTACAGCGTCGATGTATGGTCTGTGAAGCTCGATATCATCAGGGCAGTTGTCTGACATTGACTTCAGCTCTTCGATAGAGCCGATAGAATGTCTGTGACCGCACTCACATTCCCAAATGTTCAGCGGAGTACCCCAATATCTGTTTCTTGAAATGCCCCAATCCTGAACGTTTTTCAGCCAGTCACCGAAACGTCCCTTACCAATGCTCTCAGGGATCCAGTTGATAGTGTCATTATTAGCGATAAGTCTGTCCTTAACGTCAGTCATCTTGATGAACCATGTATCTCTTGCATAGTAGATAAGAGGTGAGCCGCATCTCCAGCAGTGCGGATAATCATGCTCGAACTTAGGAGCGGCAAAAAGCTTGCCTGACTTGTCAAGGTCTTTGAGTACCTCAGGGTCAGCGTCCTTTACGAACATTCCGGCATATGGAGTTTCAGCAGTCATGTCGCCCTTGCCGTCAACGAACTGAACGAAAGGCAGATCATACTTCTTTCCGACCTTAGAGTCGTCCTCACCGAAAGCAGGCGCAATATGAACGATACCTGTACCGTCTGACATAGTTACATAGCTGTCACAGGTAACAAAGTGACCCTTTTTGCCCTGCTTCTTTGCGCTTTCGCCTGCGCACTCATAAAGCGGCTCGTATTCAATATATTCAAGATCCTTGCCCTTGTAAGTTTCAAGCACCTTGTATGCAGGCTTGTCCTCAGTTGCAAGCTTGCCGAGGACAGTGTCAAGAAGCGCTTCGGCAAGAATATAAGTGTAGCCGTCAGCGGCTTCTACCTTGCAGTAAGTTTCATCTGGGTTTACGCAAAGGGCAACGTTTGAAGGGAGCGTCCAAGGAGTTGTTGTCCATGCAAGGAAGTATTCGTCCTTGCCAACAAGCTTAAAACGAACGATAGCAGAACGCTCTTTAACTGTCTTGTAGCCCTGAGCAACTTCGTGAGAAGAAAGCGGTGTGCCGCAGCGTGGACAGTAAGGAACTATCTTGAAGCCCTTGTAAAGCAAGCCCTTTTCGTATATCTGTTTCAAAGCCCACCATTCAGACTCTATAAAGTTGTTGTCATAGGTAACATAAGGGTGTTCCATGTCAGCCCAGAAGCCAACAGTGCCTGAGAAGTCCTCCCACATACCCTTGTATTTCCATACAGACTCTTTACACTTCTTGATGAACGGCTCAAGACCGTATTCCTCGATCTGCTCCTTGCCGTCAAGCCCCAGCATTTTCTCTACTTCAAGCTCAACAGGCAGACCATGTGTGTCCCAGCCAGCCTTACGAGGTACCTGATAGCCTTTCATAGCACGGTATCTTGGTATCATATCCTTGATAGCACGAGTGAGAACGTGACCGATATGCGGCTTGCCGTTAGCCGTTGGAGGTCCGTCATAGAAAACATAGGACTCGCCCTTTTTACGGCTGTCAATACTTTTTTCAAAGATATTGTTATCGTCCCAGAACTTTTCCACTTCTTTTTCTCTCTGAACGAAGTTCAGATTGGTGTCAACCTTTTTGTACACGAAGATCAATCCTTTCTGATTTTGTAATAAACGATCAGTTACGCATAAAGATAAAATGCAATAAAAAAGGCTTCCGCCCTGAAACAGGACGAAAGCCGTAAAGCCATTCGCAAACCACCTTTTCAGCATACTGACATATGCGTTCCCTTTAACGCAGGAAAAGCGGCGAAGCTTACTTATCATACTGATTTTCAGCCTGCAACTCGGAAGTGATATTCAGCCTGAAGCTAATCATACCGCCCTCTCACTGTCGGCGGCTCGCTGAGATTTTCGCATAAAGCCTACTGTCTTCGTCAACGTTTTTTACATATGAAATCAGTATATCACCATGCTGATGTTTTGTCAATGGTTATTTTGTTAATTTTCATGTATCCGACTTTTTTATTTTTGATATAAAGTCATTGAGCCTGTGCCCACGTTGCTCCTCACGCTGTTTGTCACGATACTTTTTCAAATGCTCGCCAAGCCTTGCACCTGAGCCCATGGAAAGCATAAATCTGTATTTCTCTTTTCTCTCCTCTGAACTTTCCCTGATGTGCCGTTTGAACTCCTCGTATCTGATGACCATATCGTTCTCTTCCGCAAACGTTTTTATCTTCTCTGCCAGCTTCAGGGAATAGAATAGGTCGATAGCAAAAACACCATAGAAAAATCCAATAAAGAACGAGAACGCCAAATTATTCGCAAGCCAGTTGAGTGCGTCAAGAATGTATGGGTGTATAAAGAAATAATAGACCGCGCCCAGTGCTGCCCATATGAGAGAATACAACGGACATATTATGCCTTTATAGTTGAATTTGTTTCCAGTGTAGTCCCACAGCTTGACGTGCATTTTCACAATGAATATCTCGCCTGCAATAAGCTCTATCACTGTCATTGCAATAGCCATAAGCAAAAAAAGTATAAACTTCTGCAAAGCCGTGTTGTCAGTGTGTATAAATTTTTCAAGTCCCGCCAGCAGATAAAGGGTGCAAAGCCCGAAGCCATATAAAGGCAGATAAGGACCAATAAGAAAACCGGGGTTTATCCATTTTCTTGCTTTGTTGCTAGGCTCAAATCGTCTGAAAATAACTTCTATCCCCCAGCCTATCAGACACCCTGCAAAGAACAGGAATGCCAGAATAAGTATATTGCTCATATAAAATATCCTTTCAAGGTTTATAAAAGCATTGTACCATATTTGCCGTTATTTTTCAATACTTTCAGACGAAAAAGTTTGACTTTAATCAAAAAACATCAGCCTGCCACCACCTGTAGGGGAGCGGCGTCCTGCTTCTTTCGTTTATCGTCTGTGCTATTCTCCACTTCATTCCTCGCAAATAAAAAAGGCAGGAAACCGAAGCCTCCTGCCTTATATGATTTGAATAAGACGCTATTACATATAGCTCTTGAATTCGTTGTTTTCTTTTCTAATGCCTTCGATCTCAGCGTTTACCTGACTGATCTGAATATCAGCCTGCTCCTTCTCGGCGTTGAGTGCCTTAGCCTTTTCCTGAAGCTTAACGATCTCCTCGTAGATATCGCTTGCCTGCTTACCGAGATCCAAAGACTTTGCCTCAGTTTCAGCAATGCTTGCCTTAAGCTCGTCGATCTTCTTGTTGTTCATCTCGATCTGCTCCTGCGCAAACATACGCATTTTTTCCATTGGACTCATACCCATATTCTCGCCCTCCTCATTATTATTTGTATTTTCAGCTTCCGCAGCTTTCTTTTCAGCTATCTCGTCTTCTATAGACGGCATAGTGGACTCAGGGGCAGGTGAAACCACCATTGTGTCATCAAGGCTTATAGGCTCGATTGACGGCATCTCGACCTCGTCCATTGTAGGAACTTCCTCAGCCACAGCAGCTTCAGCCTTTGCATTTTCCTCTGCCTTAGCTTTTTCCTCAGCCTCTTTGAGAGCCTCAGGAGTAACAAGGTGAACGCTATTGTCCTCAGGAGGAACAGGAGCGGAAGCAGGTTCAGCCTTTGCAGGTGTTTCGATACCTGTTGCATACATATTGCTCTTTCTCTTTGCAATGCCGCTTGCAAGACTTGCCGCCAGCGGATCAGTTATGTTCTGAGCAGGCTCTTCCTTAGGCTCAGACGCAGGCTCTACCTTTGGGCCCTTGTATGTATTCATTCTTTTGAAATGCTCGTCCATACAGCCCTTAACAGCCTTGATATCCTCAGGATCTTTATTAAAGAATCCTGCAATATCGTTTACGCTTCTGCCTTTCTGAAGCATTGAGGCAATAGCCGCAACACTGTGATCCACAAATCCGTCATCGTCCATAGCCAGATTTACAGTTACCTTTGCAGGCTCAACATTCTCCTGCTTTTTGTTCTTCTTTCCGAAAAGCTCGCTTACAGACATATTGAAAACGCTCTTTTTTCCGTTGCCGTTTTCATCAGCACCCTCTCTTACAGGCTGTTCAAAGCTTGCATAGTCAGGGAAGTGCTTTTCAAGTATTCTCGGAACATTATCCTTAGGCATCTCCATTTCTTTTGCTATCTCAGGAATAGAGTAGCCCTCCTTATACAAACGAACGATCTTGTCGCTTATGCTTTCATTCTTCTTTGCCAAAGCAATCAATCCTTTCAATCAATTTCCCGATACCGTGGTCATTTGTAAATAAATACATTTCCGCAATAAACGTTTAAGTAATTATGAACTGTCACGGCGGCACTATATATATTATACAACACAAAGCAGGTTGTGTCAATATAAAATATGCAATTTTTCTTTAAAAAGAGCAAAAAATGAATATGGTTAAATGACTTATTATTTACATATAAATTAACAAATCACGTTCCACGAGAGCAGTTTTCAGGCAGTATAAACTCCCGACCCTTGAGAACTATCAGCCCCTCGCGGTGCATTTTTCCAAGCTCTGTTGACAGCGCACTGCGGTCAACGCAGAGAAAATCTGCAAGCTGTTGACGGTCAAAATTTGTGGTGACAATGTGTGATCCGCTTTTTTTTGCAAGTGAAGAAAGATAAGCCATAACACGCTCTCTGATAGTCCTGGGGGTTATCACTTGTATCTTTTCGTTGAGCCTGAGATTTTTCATAGCCGTTATCTTTAGAAGCCTAGCCGTCAGCGTCGAACTTTCCTTTATAATAGACTCAGGGGATAAAAACAGCACTGTGCATTGCTCCTTTGCACATACGCTCACCCCAAGCGGTTCACCTGTGCAGGCATAGACCTCTCCGAAAAGCTGTCCTGCCTCTAACGGAGCGATTATGCTCCTGCCGCCCCAAAGCTCGTCACGCTCGATAAGCGCCTTGCCCTCCAGAAGTATGCCAAAATAAGCGGTCTTGTCTCCTGCGTGAAAAATATAGCTGTTCTTGTGAAAGCTTTTTATGCCGCTGCCGTCAGGTCTGAGAAACTGAACTATTTCCTCGTCGCTCATGCCATGGAAAAGGGGAGTGCCTTTTATTATCTTAATGTATTTATTATCCATTTTATCTTCCTCATTTTTACGAAATAATTTTATGCTTTTGTTGTAATTACAACAGACTTTGCGATAAGATTATATTATAATCATAGCATAAAGTCAAGAGCTTTATGCAGAAAAAATACCAAAACTTTACGGAGGTAACCATATGATAAGACGAGTAATACAAATAGACGAGGAAAAGTGCAACGGCTGCGGAGCTTGTGCTAAAGCCTGCCACGAAGGCGCAATAGGCATGGTGAACGGCAAAGCAAAGCTTATGCGTGACGATTATTGCGATGGTCTTGGAGATTGTCTTCCAGCCTGCCCAACGAACGCCATATCCTTTGTTGAGCGAGAAGCTGCCGCCTATGACGAAAAAGCAGTGGAGGAAAACAAAAAGCGCCTTGGCAAGCCTGTTTTCCATGGCTGTCCGGGCTCAATGATGAAAACATTTGCTAAAAAGCCAGCTCCGGTAGATACCCCGTCAGCAAAAACTCCGTCACAGCTTATGCAGTGGCCTGTGCAAATAAAGCTTGTACCTGTGAACGCACCATACTTTGATGGCGCAGACCTGCTTGTCGCTGCGGATTGTACAGCCTATGCCTGCGGAAGCTTCCATTCCGATTTCATGACAGGCAAAATAACCGTCATAGGCTGTCCGAAGCTTGACGCCACAGACTATTCCGAAAAGCTTGGCGAGATAGTGAAAAGAAACAATATCCGCAGCATAACAGTAGCCCGAATGGAAGTTCCATGCTGTGGCGGAATAGAACACGCAGTAAGAAAAGCAGTCACCGACAGCGGCAAAAATATCCCCGTGGCAGTAAGAATAATCACCACAGACGGCAATGTGATATAACACAAAAGGCAGGACAAAACGTCCTGCCTTTTTCATATCTGTAGGGGAAAACAATTCGCCCTCATTTTTTTGTCAGACTTATTCCAAAAATTGCTTACTCCGCCTTAGCCATGACCTCAGCCAGCTCGCCTAAAGCCTTTTCTGAAACCTCGTTAAGCGTAGAGCGTATAGTCACAACAGGCTCAGCAATGGTAACATTCTTGAAGTTTTCCACATATCCCTTCATAACTCTTGCCGCAGTCGGAGCCCATGAGCCGTTCTCCACAAGACCTATCTTTCTGTTCTGATAGTTCTTTGATTTAAGGTGCATAAGGAAATCCTCCATAACAGGGAATACACCGCCGTCATAGCTGCTTGCCATAAGTATTATTCTGTCGTATCTGAAAGCGTCCTCAATATTTTCTGCCATGTCGCTTCTTGAAAGGTCGCTGATAACTACCTTCTCAGCACCCTTTTCTTTAAGCATCTCGCCAAGCTTTTCAGCCGCCTTTGCAGTGTTTCCGTGTATTGAAGCATACGCTACGAATACGCCCTTGCTCTCAGGCTGATAGCTTGACCATGTGTTGTAAAGTCCAAGATAGTAACCAAGATCTTCTTTGAGTATAGGACCATGTAAAGGAAGTATCATCTTTATGTCCAGTGCCGACGCCTTTTTAAGAAGCGCCTGTACCTGTGCACCATATTTGCCCACGATGTTGAAATAGTATCTTCTAGCCTCGCAAGCCCAGTCCTCATCAACATCAAGTGCGCCGAATTTTCCAAATCCGTCAGCAGAGAACAACAGCTTTTCGCTCTGCTCGTATGTCACCATTACCTCAGGCCAGTGTACCATAGGCGCCATTACGAACTGAAGCGTGTGGTTTCCAAGTGAAAGCGTGTCCCCCTCTTTTACCACAACAGACCTATCGTCAAGTCCGTCAATGGTGAAAAACTGCTTCATCATAGGGAACGTCTTTGCGTTTCCCACTATCTTCATTTCAGGATATTTCTCAGCAAGCTTTTTGATGTTTCCTGCATGGTCAGGCTCCATGTGCTGAACAACAAGATAATCAGGCTTTCTGCCGCCCAAAGCCTTTTCAAGATTGTCAAACCAAACGTCCGTTACCCTAGGGTCAGCAGTGTCCATTACCGCTATCTTCTCGTCAATGATAACATAAGAGTTGTACGAAACGCCGTTTGGCACAACATATTGGCTCTCAAAAAGGTCAATGTCATGATCGTCTGCACCAATATAAATAACTGAGTCTGAAATTTTTGTGTCTGCCATTTTTATTACCTCCGTTGTATTTTTTCTAAATATACTATTTTAATATACTTTGATTTTATCACAAGCTCAGCATTTTGTCAATAACTGAAACAATGTTTATGAGAATTTTACCTCCTCAAAGAAAAGGTCTTTCCCCATGACCTCTTTCACAGGCATTTCCTCCTGATTGTAAGCAAGCAGAAGCTTCATATAAGCCGCCACAGCTGAGGTGGTGTATATTGGTATGCTGCCTGCCTTTATTATCTCCGCCACAGTGGAGTATATAGGCACTTTTCTTTTCAGACCGCAAATATACACCATGATGTTCTTTGTTATGCACCGCTTGATAAATTCCGTCAGTGCATAGCTTTTCCCTTCTGAAACGTCAGTGCAAGCCGTCGCACTGTGATAAGGTGAGTAAAGCACCGCCGCCGTGTCCTTGTTTGGCACAAAGCACCCAAAGTCCATTGCAGGATAACCCTCTATAAAAAGAACACGCTTCCCAAATTTGACATCATTATGGAAGATCCGTTCCCTAGGGCGTGACAGCATATTCTCGCTCACTCCGCTGAAAACCGAAAAATCATTGAAGCCGTCATAACCATATACACCAAACTTGTCCCGACAGGTGTCTGCAGGTATCACCCTAGTAGGAAGCATGACCCTCTCGTACAGCGTGAAAACGCCCTTGTATTTTCCCTCTTTTATAAGACCCACCGCCGAGGTGAAGTTGAAAAGCCCGTTTGAACCTTTCTCGCCAATGGGCTTGTTGCTTGCGATAATAAAAAGGGGTATATCAAAATGCCTGAAATACATTCCAAGCAGAGCAGAAGTGTAAGCCAGCGTGTCGCTTCCGTGGGTGAGGATAACTCCTGAGTATAAAGCCGTGTCAATGCTGTTTATCTCGTGTATCATTTTCTCCCACTCCGAAAACCCCATGTTTTCGCTGAGTATATTAAGTACCTGTCGACATTCAAATTCCACATCATCGCCGTATGCACTCTTGTAAGCCTCCACAACAGCGTATTTTCCCTCACGCTCAACATCTATTATGCCGTCAGTAGTAATGCTCCCGATAGTTCCGCCTGTGAAAAGCACAAGTATCTTCTTCATATTTTTATCCCTGCCTTTACCAAAAATCAACCCTTGACATTTGTTATAAATATAATATCATTTCACGATTGATTTGTCAATAGTTGTACAAAATGCACAAAAGTGTGGATTATATTAATGAAAAATGAGTATTGAGAAATATGCCAAAGTTTGATATAATAATAAGGCAACACCGCACAAGGCACGCCTATCGGCTTTGCACGCAATCTGCTTGCAGATTTTCCGTCATATCGCACTAAAGCTCCTTGAAATACGTTAGTATTCCTGCGTCGCTTTAGCACAATCTGACGAAAAATCTGACGGCGCATCTTACGCACAATCCTTGTGCGGTGTTGCCTTTTGTTGTATTTTGTATAGTTTAACTATAGTTTCGCAGATATCTCATAAAATATAAATAAGCTGAGAAATTTAAGGACTAGAAACGTCATGCCACCCCTGTAGGGGCGAACAGCGTTCGCCCGCCCTTTTTCGGCAGATCTATATTACCTGCGAACAACATTTTCTATTAGTATCAGAAAGGAAGATAATATTATGTGGGCATACGAAAGTGTATTTTATCAGATCTATCCTCTTGGATTCTGCGGTGCGCCATTTGAGAATGACGGCAAAGAGGAAAGCAGGATATTAAAGGTAATAGATTGGATACCTCATATCAAAAAGCTTGGTGCCAACGCTATCTATTTTTCACCGGTGTTCGATTCCGACACTCACGGCTACAATACCAGAGATTACCGCAAGATAGATTGCCGTCTTGGCACAAATGAGGACTTTGCAAAGGTCTGCAAAGAGCTTCACGAAAACGGCATAAAGGTTGTTTTGGACGGCGTTTTCAATCACGTCGGCAGAGGCTTCTGGGCTTTTCAGGACGTTCTGAAAAACCGTGAGAACTCACCATATAAAGATTGGTTCCATATCAATTTCGGCGGCAACAGCAACTATAATGACGGACTTTGGTATGAGGGCTGGGAGGGTCACTTTGACCTTGTTAAGCTAAACCTTAACAATCCGCAGGTAGTGGATCATATCTTGGAATGCATAACAAATTGGGTCAAGGAGTTTGATATAGACGGACTCCGCCTTGACGTTGCATATTGCCTTGATAAAAATTTTCTCAAACGCCTCAGACAGCATTGCGATTGGCTCAAGCAGGATTTCGTCCTTATCGGCGAGCTTCTACATGGTGATTACGCTCAGTGGGTAAATCCTGAAATGCTCCATTCCTGCACGAACTACGAGTGTTATAAGGGACTTTATTCAAGCTTCAATTGCATGAATATGTTTGAGATATGCCACTCTCTGAAAAATCAGTTCGGACCTGAGAACTGGTGCAGATACAGAGGAATGCACCTGCTGTGCTTTGTTGATAACCATGACGTATCAAGAATAGCAAGCCAGCTCACAAATGAGCGTCATTTGCCACTTATCTATGGAATGCTCTTTGGTATGCCTGGTATTCCATGTGTATATTACGGCTCTGAGTGGGGAACAAAGGCAAACAAGAGCGAGGGCGATCCTGCTCTCCGTGTAAGCTTTGAAAAGCCTGAGTGGAATGACCTTACAGAGCTTATCTCAAAAATGGCAGAGGCACACAAAAACAGCAAGGCTCTCTGCTATGGCTCTATCAAAATACCTGTTCTTACCAATAAGCAGTGTATAATCGAGCGTGAGTTCGAGGGTGAGCGTGTCCTTGTTGCAATAAACGCTGACGATCAGCCTTTCACAGCCCACTTTGACGCAGGCTGCGGTCAGGCAGAGGAGCTTCTAACAGGCACTATCCATGATTTTGGTGGCGGCAGCGAGCTTAAGCCATACTCTGTAGAGTTCTGGAAAATGGAAAGATAGACCTATATGAATATAGAAAAAGGACAGCATTTTTCCAAAGTGCTGTCCTTTTTTGTGTAGCAATAAAAAATGTAGGGGCGAACATTGTTCGCTCGTTTGGTTTACCTCAATTGTGTAGCGTACCAGTCATGTATCGTAGTGGCGACTGATAGTTCACGCATTGTAGGGGACGGCGCCCTCGACGTCCCGATTTCGGAACATTACCATTTGTAAGATCGCAAAAAACTTGTGTAATTTCGCCATATATCGTAGGGGCGACCTTTGGTCGCCCGCATATCACCTATCGCTTGCTTATTTTATATCATATGTTTCTGTATCCAGCCTACCTAACAATAACCATAACCGCCTGCGAAAAAGCCCCGTAAGAAGTCTTTCCGTTCACAGTTTTGTAAGCCCTTACTTTTACCATTCTAAGTGAGTAAGGCTCAAATCCTGATACGATAGCACTCTTTTGAGAGCCACCCACCTTTGCCGACTTCACATAATCACTGCCATTTGAAGAGGAGTATATCTCATATCCGCTTGCGCCCCCAACAGCTTTCCATGATACCTCAATGCTGCCGCTGCCTGCTGATTTAGCCGTGCATGAAGCCTTCGCAGGCTTTGTGACAGCCTCTACAGCCTTTGAGTAGCTAGCCGAAACGTATTCTTTTCCGCCCGATTTTTTCACGGCCTTTACCTTGTAGCTGTACCCTTTTGCACGAGCAAGTCCGCTGTCAGTGAAGCTCACAGCCTTTACAGTTTTTATTCTCTGCCATTTCTTGCTTGTGTTGTCATATCTGTATATAGCGTAGCTGTCAGCGCCAGTTACCTTTTTCCAAGAAAGCTTAACGCTCTTTTCACCGGTGGAAGAAACTTTTAACTCCGTCACTGTGGCAGGACGAATGTTGAAGTTCACAGTTTTTGTGCCTTTGTATAAACCCTTGCCTGTTATTTTTACGCTTGCCTGACCTATGGCTGTGTTCTTTGAGTAGCTCACAGTGTAGTCAGTGTTCTTTACAAGCTTTTTGCCACCATAAATCACCGTAGGAGCAGGAGAAACTGCCTTTCCTGTGTAGCTTTGCGTCTTTATAGCCGAAATACTGCTGTCACTGATTTTACCCTTTACAGTGACGGTACATTTAACATTTTTTCCTCCTGTTGTGTATGCTGTGATAGTTGCTCTGCCAACCCCTTTTGCAGTGACCTTTCCGTCTGACACAGAAGCAATTTTGCTGTTAGAAGACTTCCAGGAAACAAAGTCCGTCAGACCGCTTCCACCACCCATTTTTGCAGAAATAACACTGCTTTTGCCCTTGTCAAGAGTCAGTGAAGCCTTATCCAATGTTACCGAAGCCGCAGGCTTTATGCTAGCCTTTATAGTTTTTGCTGAGCTGTTTCCGTATTTGTCATAAACCGTTATCTTAACGGTAAATTCACCGCTTTTTACTGAATAGTCCTCGGCAGAAACATAAGCCGAAGCCTTGCCACCCGAAAGCTTTCCGCTTGCGTATTTCTTTGCACTTTCACCATTTTTTGTAGGGTAAGCAGGGAAGACCACCTTTGAAACTCCGCTCTTGTCGCTCACATTGCAAGAAACATCAAAGCCCTTTGCTGTGATGTTCTCCACCTTTGCCCCCGATATGGTCGGCGCAGTTGTGTCAACATAAGTCTTTATGACCTGCTCAGAGCTGTTCCCGGCCTCGTCAGTAGCCGTTATGGTTGTAATATAATATCCGTCCTTGCTCCCAAGGTCAGTTACCTTTACTGAGTGTGAAAGCGAGTTCACCGCCGATGTGTAAACACGGCTTATAGTCTTTGACTTGTTGCCCTCAAAATAAGTGGATACCTTTACCGAAGCCACAGCCCTGTTGTCAGAAATATCCGCTTTAACAGTGTAGCCTTTTCCAGTGATGTTCTCACAGCCTGCGTTTGCGATAACAGGTCTTGTCGTGTCGATGTCAAGACTTTGCGCAACGCCGTTTATGTAAAGTCTGTAGAAATAGTGATTGTTAGTAAGCACCTTTCTGTTTTTCACAGTGTAAACAGTGTCATTCCAAGTCCATTTGTAGTTCTGCTCGATAAGCGTGGCTGTAGTTCCCTGACAGTCCTTTACAATGGCAACATGAGAGTAATCCTTGTCCTGCATTATGTCCCCGGCCTGCGGAGTTTTCACTTCACGAAGCTCCGCCCTTTTGCCGTAGCAGTACACGCTAGGCTTGTCGTCCACCATGTTTATGTTGTATACTGTAACGCCGAACTTTTCTTCATAAAAACGTGAAACATAGCCTGCACAGCAGTAATAACCGGTGTCGGAATAGCCGAGAACGTATTTAGCGTCAACGCCCTCAAAAGAGTCTATGACCTGATAATCATAGTCCACAGTGATGGTCTGTTCGCTGTAGCTCACCGCATTTGTCACCTGACAAAGCATTATCATCATAAAAGCACAAAATACTGCGCCCATAGCCGAAAAAACTTTTTTCAGCCCCTTTTCCATTCCAAACGCCCCCCTAACTGACAGAGTTATCTTATACGTTTTCGTATATCAACTTCATGATATCATAAAGGTTACAATTTGGCAACAGATTTTATCGCTTTTTGCCGAAATGACTAAAATATTTGTTTGTTTTCACAGGGAACACAAGTTCTATATTCAAATATATCCCCAAAATATAGACTGTTATATGCCATACGAACAAACGTTGAAGTAAAAATTACAATTTGTAACTTTTATACTGAACACGCTATCAAAAACGTTTAACTTAACATATATCCCCGCAAAAAACTGTAGGGGCGAACATCGTTCGCCCGTCAAAGCTACTATCCCACTTAGATATCCGTATCAATTGATCGCTTTACCCCAACGCAAAGATCGTAAACTGAAATTTGTTTTTCATTTGCACAAAATTTCACCGATCCTGCACGAGAAGATATTGAAAAGCCTTCTGAAATAGATTATAATGGTTGTAAAATAAAAAAACGGAGGTCACAATATGAAGTACATAAATCCGGTCATATCAGGCTTTTATCCTGACCCTAGCATCTGTAAGGCTGAGGGCAAATATTATCTTGTTTGCAGCTCTTTTCAGTTTTTTCCGGGCGTTCCTCTATATGAAAGCGACGACCTTGTGAACTGGAAGCAGATAGGCCATGTTCTCACAAGAAAAAGTCAGCTCCCATTGGAGGGCGCAGGCTCTTGGGGCGGCATCTATGCCCCAACTATCAGATACAATAACGGCAGATTTTACATGGTAACGACTAACGTCACAAATGGCGGAAACTTCTATGTCTATACTGACGATATCCACGGTGAATGGTCTGAGCCTGTTTATGTTCAGCAGGGCGGTATCGACCCGTCACTGTATTTTGAGAACGGCAAAGCCTACTTTATGTCCAATGGTGAAGACGATGAGGGCAACCATGGCGTTACACAGTGCGAAATAGATATCGAAACAGGCAAAAAGCTCACGCCAAGCAAGACCATATGGACAGGTGCAGGCGGACGTTTCCTTGAAAGCCCGCACCTCTACAAAATAAAGGGCGAATACTATCTTATGGCGGCTGAGGGCGGTACGGAATACGGTCATATGATAGTCTACGCCAAGGGCAAGACCCCTTACGGTCCTTTTGAGAATTATCCTCACAACCCAGTCCTCACAAACAGAAATCTCGGTGGATACGAGATACAAGGGTGCGGTCACGGTGATCTTGTGGAGGACGAAAACGGCAGCTTCTGGTGTGTTCATCTTGCTTTCAGAATGATAAATATGTGGGTGATGCACCACATTACAGGCAGAGAAGTCTATCTCGTACCGGTGACGTTCGACAAGAACGGCTGGTTCACAATGGGTGATAACGGCACAACTCGAAAGGAAGTCGAAACTGACAAACTCAGGGATATCAGGCAGGAGTTTTGGAAGGAATACACTTTTGAGAATACCAAAGTCGGACGTGAGTGGTGCTTTATGCAAAACCCTGACATGGGGCTTTATTATCTTGATGATCACCGTTTTGAGCTTACTCCGAATGAGCATACGATCTTTGAGGCAGACGGCTCGCCTGCTTTTGTCTGCATAAGACAGAAAGAAATGAATTTATCAGTGGAGTGCAAAGTCGAGATAACCGAGGGCGAAGCAGGATTGGTGTTCTACATGACCCCCGATCAGCATTATGAGATAGCATTAAGACGCACGGATAAAGGTGTCGAGCTGTTCCGCAGACTTTGCATAGGCGATATTCGCCATGAGGATCATGTCATAGCATTGCCGCAGGGAGAAAGCTCGGCTATGCTTTGCTGTAATGCCTCCAACTTTACATACAATTTCTCGGCGAAAACGCATTCGGGAGATATAGACTTGGGCGGAGCTCAAACGAAATTTTTGTCTACTGAGCTTGCAGGTAATTTCACGGGAGTTGTTATTGGTCTTTATGCTCAGAAATATGAGGATAAAGGCAATAAAGCGGTGTTTACGGATTTCAGATGCGAAAATAAGGAAAAGTATGATAGCTAAAAGATAAAAAACAAAAGGTCCGTGGGCGTATCCATGGACCTTTTACTTTGTTATGCTTTTTCATCACAACCGCAATTTATACCATTTTTAACATCATCAAATGCCTTCAGCATTTCCTCGGACGGCTTCTTTGTGCAAAGGCTCACAATAATGATAAGTATAAGACTTACCGCAAAACCTACTACCAATGAGTAAAGCCCCGTCTTATCACCTAAAGTCTGTCCACCTGCAAGAGGTATGTAATCCCATATTATTACCGACAGCGCACCGCTGGCAACGCCTGCTGCCGCACCTGCAAGGTTTGTTCTCCTCCAATAAAGTGACATAAGTATTATCGGACCAAACGAAGCTCCAAGTCCTGCCCATGCGTTTGAAACAAGACCCATTATACTGCTGTTAGGGTCAAGTGCTATTATGTATGCCACTACCGCTACAGCAAGAACTGTTATCCTGCTCACAAGCAGTACCTTCTTGCTCTCCGCCTTAGGTGCAATACATGAGTGGTAAATATCCTCCGATACCGATGAGGCAGTTACAAGCAGCTGAGAATCAGCTGTTGACATTATGGCGGCCAGTATTCCGCAAAGGAAAATTCCGCCGACGAATGGCAGACCGATATCGGAGTTGAATACCTTCTGTATCATTTCGATGAAAACATTCTCAGACTTGTTGTTTGCAAGTGCAGGCACAAGATAAGCCCTGCCCACGATAGCTATAAAGCAAGCGAAGCAAAGTGATATAGCACACCATACACAGCCTATGACTCTTGATTTTTTTACCTCTTTTTCAGAGCTTATAGCCATAAATCTTACCAGAATGTGCGGCATACCGAAATAACCAAGCGCCCAGCCGAGCTGAGAGATTATGTCGATGGCTGAAAGGGTCTGACCCTTTTCATCATTGAATATGTTAAGATAGTGATGTGCCTCAACACCGCTTGCAGTGATGTTGTCCATAACGTTTCCTGCTCCAACAAGGAAAAACGCAATGATAGGTATAGTCACAACTCCTGCCAGCATGAGCAGACCCTGAACAAAGTCCGTTACACATACTGCCATAAATCCGCCCAT
Source organism: Ruminococcus sp. AM43-6 (assembly GCF_003461785.1). Lineage (NCBI taxonomy): Bacteria > Bacillati > Bacillota > Clostridia > Eubacteriales > Oscillospiraceae > Ruminococcus > Ruminococcus sp. AM43-6. Next base: position 51,759 of record NZ_QTXU01000012.1, on the reverse strand, counting down.
GAAAGTGTATCCCAAAATTACTACCGCACCGATAGTAAGACATATCTTGTAGTCGATACCGAATATAGAGTTGAAAAGCTTTCCGCCTGCCGAAAGAGCAGACGCTGTGTAAACAAGGAAGAATATGACGATTGCCACCGACGATACCAAAAGCATTATCTTGTGCTTGTCCTCAAATCTGTTTTCAAGATACTTAGGAAGCGTCATTGAGTTGTTCGCCCTGATAGTGTATCTTCTCAGTCTGCCCGAAACTATCGCCCAGTTAAGTATAGTGCCGATAAGCAGACCCACAGCTATCCATATCTGACCTGTTCCGAATGCGTAAACAGCGCCAGGCAGACCCATGAGCATCCAGCCTGACATATCAGAAGCCTGAGCAGAAAGTGCCGCTACCCAGCCGTTAAGTCCTCTGCCACCAAGGAAAAAGTCCTCGGAGCTTTTTGTTTTCTTCATATATGCAGCACCTATGAGAAGCATTCCTGCCAAATAGAATGCAAATGCCACAAGCGTCCAGATCATATCTGATTTCATCTATTACCTCTTTCCCGAAGCGGATTTTATCCTGTCCGCCCCATATTTTATAAACGGCAATGCCGCACAAGAGAAACTCCCCCTGTGCGGTATCGCATAAAACGTCTGTATAAAACACATTGACAGCAAAAGCCAACGGGCAAACGAAAATTGTTGTTTGGCAAGGCTCACAACAGTTTTCGCCCATACCTTAATTTGTAGGGGACGGCGCCCTCGACGTCCCGTCTGTTGCCACAGACGTCGTTTTTACGTACCTTTCGATGTTTTGCTACCAATTACTTCGCCTTAGTCTTTATCTCTTCATCAAGCTTAGCGATAAGCTCGTCAACAGGCATTGCAGGAAGCTCGCCCTCTTTTCTTGAACGAACAGTAACCGTGTTGCTGTTTACCTCGTTGTCGCCAATGATGAGCATATAAAGTATCCTCTCAAGTCTTGCAGCCTTGATCTTAGTACCAATGTTCTCATCTCTGTTGTCAACAGTAACTCTCATGCCCATAGCCGTCATTCTGTCGGCTATCTTCTGAGCGTATTCAGCATGACCCTCCTTGATAGGAAGGAGTCTTACCTGCTCAGGAGCGAGCCACAGAGGAAGAACGCCGTTGAAATGCTCAAGCATATAAGCAAGTGTTCTCTCAAAGCAGCCAAGTGAAGTTCTGTGAATGATGTAAGGAAGCTTCTTCTGACCGTCCTTGTCAACATAGTACATACCAAATCTTTCAGCCAAAAGCATATCTATCTGGATAGTAACAAGTGTGTCTTCCTTGCCGTAAACGTTCTTGTACTGAATGTCGAGCTTTGGACCATAGAACGCAGCCTCGTCGATACCGATATCGTAATCAACGCCAAGGTCGTCAAGAATAGTCTTCATTGCAGCCTGTGCGTGCTCCCACTGCTCAGCTGTGCCCTCGTACTTGTTCTTAGGGTTAGCAGGATCCCACTGTGAGAATCTGAATGTGCAGTCATCAAGCAGACCAACAGTGTCAAGGAAATACTTGGCAAGCTCCAAACAGCCCTTGAACTCCTCTTCAAGCTGGTCAGGTCTGAGAATATAGTGACCCTCAGAGATAGTGAACTGTCTTACTCTGATAAGACCGTGCATCTCGCCGCTGTCCTCATTTCTGAACAGCGTAGAAGTCTCTGTCAATCTCATTGGAAGCTCTCTGTATGAACGCTGTCTGTTAAGAAATACCTGATACTGGAATGGACAAGTCATAGGACGAAGTGCGAAGCACTCTTTTTCCTCATCATAAGGGTCGCCAAGAATGAACATTCCGTCAAGATAGTGATCCCAGTGACCTGATATCTTATAAAGATCTCTCTTTGCGAAAAGCGGAGTCTTTGTAAGCAGACAGCCCTTTGCCTGCTCGACATCTTCTACCCAACGCTGAAGAAGTTGGATAACTCTTGCGCCCTTTGGAAGCATAACAGGAAGTCCCTGACCGATACAATCAACAGTTGTGAAATATTCAAGCTCTCTGCCTATCTTGTTGTGGTCACGAAGCTTAGCTTCCTCCTGCTGTTTAAGGAACTCATCGAGCATTGAAGCCTTAGGGAATGCAGTTCCGTAAATTCTTGAAAGCTGCTTGCCGTCCTCTGCCTTGCCCCAATATGCACCTGTGCATGAAAGAAGCTTAACAGCCTTGATAGGCGCAACGCTCATTATGTGCGGACCTGCGCAAAGGTCAACGAAATCACTCTGCTTGTAGAATGAAAGCTTTTCGCCCTTATCGTCATGCTTGTGGATAAGCTCTACCTTGTAATCTTCGTGTCTTTCCTCCATGAGCTTTACAGCCTCGTCAGCAGAAAGCTCAAAACGCTCCAAAGCATAGCCTTCTTTTGCAAGCTTCTTCATTTCAGCCTGAATTTTTTCAAGGTCAGCAGGCGTAAAAGGCTTTTCCACCTCAAAATCATAGTAGAAGCCTGTGTCTGTAGCAGGGCCTCTTGCAAGCTTTGCCTCAGGATAAAGATTTTTTACAGCCTGCGCCATAAGGTGAGAAGCTGTGTGCCAGAAAGTTTCCTTACCAGCCTTTGAGTCAAAAGTCATGACCTCAAAATGGCAGTCATGGTCAACGACAGTTCTCATGTCGAAAACTTCGCCGTCCAGCTTTACACAGCAGGCAGCCTTGTAAAGTCCCATGCCGATATCCTTGATTATCTCGCTTGCAGGCATTGCCTTTTCGATCTCACGGACAGAGCCGTCTTTTAATTTCAGATTGATCATTTTTGATTCCTCCGATTTATATAATATTGTAATTCTTTATTATAACGTGCATAAACACGTTGTTTCTTTTTGTAATGCGTCACATATCACAAGTTTTTTTGTGGGCGACCTCAGGTCACCCCTACAGTCATATTATTTGAAGTTCAGCAGTTCAGTATACTGCGAAACATACACATATATCCAGAAGCAAAGAAGCACTACGCTCAGCACCGTTGAAATGTCGCTCAAAACGTGCCTTGCCCTTTTTTTGATAGCCCATTGCCTGGAGCCGTCTTTTTTCACCCTGCAAACAAGCTGAGAGAAAAATGTGTTGAACCAGTATGATACTATCCATATGGGCAGAAAGGTGAGAAACCCTTGCTTGTCGGATATAGTCCCGTTCCATGATAACCAGCAAACATATCCTGCTGCACCATAAGCGCAAAACCCAATGGTATAGCAAATGATCGCAAGGATACGCCTTGTTTTCATGGCTTTCCTGTCTTTCATAGTATCATCACCCTCTTACATAACAAAAAAGTCCCATAGGATACAAATATCCTATGGGACGATGATATCGTGGTTCCACCCAACTTCATGCGCAGTCTCCTGCACAACTCATTAGCCGCTCCTTTAACGCTGAGCCTGCGGCGTGTATTAAACGCACTCAGGGGCGGTGTCCTCACTCTGCATAGTCCTGCGCCGCTCACAGCCCGTATAAAAACGTGCGGCACTCTCTGAAAAGACCTTTCGCCGAGGGGCTTCCCCGTCAAAGCTTTCAAGTATAACTGCAAAAGACTTTATCTTTTGCTTCGACTAACATTTTAACACCTCTTCACCCGCTTGTCAAGGGGTTTGTTAGAAAATATATAATTTTGTGGATTTAACTAAAAAAATTCTTGACAACAGAGAAGTTTTATTATACAATAATATTATGCATTATAATTTTTATATAACTGAAAGATGAAGTATAGTTTTTTGTATTATTCTGATGTTTTTTATAAAATAAATTTTGCAATTTTGTATCTTTACAATTTAATATCAGGTGGATATCTTTTTTCATGCGTTTTTTACGCACAAAATATGGATATCCATACTTTCTAAGAAGGAGGAAAGCTATACATGGAACCAGGTATTGCTATTCTACTATGTGTAGTTGCTCTTGTTCTTGGTGCCGGTGTGAGCGGATTTATCTGCTTCAAACAGGGTATAAGCTATCGCAAAAAGACAGCCGAAGCTGCTGTAGGCTCTGCGGAAAAGGAAGCGGAGCGTATCGTTGACGACGCAAAGAAAAACGCTGAAACTCTGAAAAAAGAGGCATTGATCGAGGCGAAAGACGAGATCCACAAGTCACGCCAGGAAACGGAAAAAGAGCTTAAAGAGAGAAGGATCGAAGTTTCCAGACAGGAAAGACGTGTTCAGCAGAAAGAGGAGTCTATCGACAGAAAGCTCGATAATTTGGAGAAAAAGGAAGAAACTCTCCAGAACAAGCTGAAAAATGCTGACGAAAAGGTAGCTGAGGCTGACAGGATCAAGAAGTCACAGCTCGATATGCTTGAAAAGATATCTCAGTTCACTGTTGATCAGGCTAAGGATTATCTGCTTTCAAAGCTGGACGAAGATCTGGTGCATGAAAAGGCTGTGAGGGTCACAAACTTTGAAAATCAGGTGAAGGATGACTGTGAGGCTAAGGCCAGACAGTATATCTCGCTTGCTATCTCAAGGTGTGCTGCCGATCAGGTGTCTGAGTCAGCAGTGTCAGTCGTTGCATTGCCTAATGATGAGATGAAGGGCAGGATAATCGGACGTGAGGGAAGAAATATCAGAACTATCGAAACTCTCACAGGCGTTGATCTTATCATTGACGATACACCTGAGGCTATCACCATCTCGTGCTTTGATCAGGTGAGAAGAGAGGTCGCAAGGATCGCACTTGAAAAGCTTATCCAGGACGGACGTATACACCCTACACGCATTGAGGAAATGGTAGAAAAGGCTAAGCGTGAAGTCGAGCTGAAGATCAAGCAGGAGGGCGAGAGAGCTATTCTCGAAACCAATGTTCACGGCGTGAACCACGAGCTTGTTAAGCTTCTTGGCCGTCTGCGCTATAGAACGAGCTATAGACAGAACGTGCTTAACCACTCTATTGAAGTCGCTCACCTTGCAGGAATGATGGCGTCAGAGCTTGGCGTTGACGCAAATCTGGCAAGAAGAGCAGGACTGCTCCACGATATAGGAAAGGCTCTCAGCTATGAGATAGAAGGCTCGCACGTTCAGATAGGTGTTGACGTATGTAAGAAGTACAAGGAAAGCCCTGAAGTTATTCATGCTATCGAGGCTCACCATGGCGACGTTGAAACAAGAACTGTTGTTGCGGCACTTGTTCAGGCGGCAGACGCAATAAGCGCAGCTAGACCGGGAGCAAGAAGCGAGAACTATGAGAACTATATCAAGAGGCTCCAGAAGCTTGAGGAGATCTGCACGTCCTACGAGGGCGTTGAGAAATCCTTTGCTATACAGGCAGGCCGTGAGGTTCGTATCATGGTACAGCCTGAGAAGATCAACGATGAAAAAATGGTGCTCGTTGCTCGTGAGATCGCTAAGAGGATCGAAACTGAAATGGATTATCCGGGACAGATCAAGGTCAATCTTATCCGTGAGAGCAGAGCTATCGAATACGCAAAGTAAATTGTGTAAACAGCGGGCAGACTTTAGGGTTTGCCTGCTTTTTTTATTTCCCGCTCTGTTTTTAATGAGGAATGAGGAATTAAGGTATCGCCTGCGGCGATGTATTTTTAATTTTCAATCATAAAATAATAAAATATCTATGCTTTTTGGGGGATTTTTTATGTCAAAAGCAAAAGAGAAAAAAGAGGTCACTACCAATCAAGGTAAAAAGCACCTTTTCGGCAGTTCGGAAAAGTCGGATTTTATTCTGAATATGTCTGCCGAGTCCGCACAAAAGCTGTGCGGAGTTTACAGCATTATTGCTGTGCTTGTTCTGTGCGTTATCACAATTCCGTATTATTTCACACAGAATATCAAATACGGTATGGACGAAAGCGTCAACCGTACTCTTTATCTAAACGAAAAATTTATATTCTTTATATCTGCCGCTGTGCTTGCGGTCGGCTTTGTGGGATTTATCATTTTCCTTATTGCCAACATGAAAAAGCAGGTGGAGCTTAAAGACAACAAGAGCCTTATCGTACCACTTGCGGTGGTGCTTCTGTCGGTGATATCTTGCTTGCTTTCAGCGGATATCTTCACATCTTTCTACGGCTATCTCGACCGCTCCGAGGGTATGCTCACCATACTTGGCTATTGGGGACTTTTTGCCGCAGGAATGACAGTTACGGCTGACGACCGCAGGATAAAGCTTTCAGACTTTATCGTAGGAATAGGCGCATTTGAAGCTATCGTGGGAATTTTGCAGGCTATACCTGCCACCGCAAAAATAGTTCCAAACTATTTCAAAGAGATATTCTCGGGCTTCTCATCAGGCGGTATGACCTATACAAAGGAATATATCGCAACAGGCTTTTTGTGTACGCCTTTTGCATTGGCGGCAGTGCTTACAGTGATATCTGCCTTTGCACTTAATGGTATGCTCTATGATGATAAAAAGGCAAGAAAGATATTCTATGGTATCTCCCTTGCTCTTATGACAGCGGCTGATATCCTTGCCTGCGTTGTCCCTGCTATCTTGGGGCTTGGTGCGGTTTATGTTATATCTCTTATTATTGCCGCCGTAAAGTCGGGCTTTGCAAAGGATAAGAAGCCTTTTATAGCCTGCCTTGTGGCTTTTATAGTCGCAGGAGGGATCTTTGCCGGACTTTTTGCCTCAAACGAGTTCAGACTTATGGACGAGAAAATAATCTTCCATGACAGTTTCGACAGACTTTCTATCACAGGCACAGGCAGAGGCGATGATACCGAACAGTGGATATATCCTTATCTGTGGGACGACGGAATGTATACTGCCGAGCAAAACCTTATCTGGGGAACCGGTCCAGACAACTGGGGAACGATATTCGAGTCGGGTGCTATAATAGACCGCTCTTATAATGAGTATATCGACCTTTTGCAGTCAAGAGGACTCATCATTTTCGCACTTACAATAGTATTTCTTATTATGACTATAGTAAAAATGTGCAAGCTCGTAGCAGGCTTTATGAAAGGCAAAAACAGCTGGACAGGCTGTGCAGTATCAGCGGCAGTTCTTTGCTATCTGATACAGGCATTTTTCAACATAAGTTCTGTTACCTCATCACCATACTTCTGGATCGCGGCTGGACTTGTGTGGAGTTTCACAGCGGTAAAATCCAGTGCAAAGAAAAAGAGCTAACAAACCTATCTGTAGGGGCGACCTTGGGTCGCTCGCTCTCTCATCAATACATTGATAAAAAATTCGGACGCAGTAAAATGAGTCCGATTTTTTTATGCCTTTTTGCAGACAATGATATAAACATATTAGCTTTTACATATATTGAAATATGGCTATAGACCTGTGTGAAATTTTTCAACCATAAATAACGAGCGGTTTTGAGCGAGCGAGAATAGACAAGATCGCAAGAGATATAGTGAGCTAAATCAAAAAATCTGTTCACTGCTGACTTCCGCTGACTTCCCCGAACTTTGTCGGACTTTGCTAATTTGTAAGGCTTATGATATAATCATATTAAACCAAAGGACAGAAAGCCTTTGGTTAAACGGCGAGTCGAAAGGCTTTGTTTTATATGAAAGGAAAAAATCATGAGCAAAGAAAAGGTCATTGACATTTCAACAAGAAAAACAGGAAAGATCGTTGGCATTTGTGCGGCGGCAGTTGCGGCTATAATAGTGGTCGTATCCTCCGTGTCCATAGTTCCGGCAGGCTGTACGGGCGTTGTGACGACCTTCGGCAAGGTATCAGACACTGCACTCAACGAAGGATTGCATCTGAAAGTGCCTTTTGCACAGCGTGTAACAACAGTGTCAAACAAGATACAAGTTTATCAGGCTGACGCTGACGCAGTTTCAAAGGACTTGCAGACTGTGAACTCTACCATAGCGGTGAACTTCCGAATAAAGTCGGCTTCTTCTGCAAGCATTTTCAAGAATATCGGCTCAGATTACGAGAACGTTATCCTTATGCCAACAGTGCAGGAGTGTATGAAGTCGGTATGTGCAAAATATACGGCTGAACAGCTTATCACTGACAGAGCGCAGGTGGGCGAGGAAATAAAGGAACAGCTCGTTTCAAAGGTGGACGAATACGGTATCGAGATAGAGAAATTCAACATTGTGAATTTTGATTTCTCATCTGAATTTAATGAAGCCATAGAGGCAAAGCAGGTAGCAGAGCAGAATCTTTTGAAAACAAAGACCGAGCAGGAGCAGGCTATAGTTGTAGCTGAGGCGGAGGCTAAGAAAAAGGTTATTGCCGCAGACGCTGAGGCAACTTCCATAAAGACCAAGGCTGAAGCTCAGGCAGAAGCCAACAAGACTATCTCTGAATCTCTTTCAAACGAGCTTATAAAGTATCAGACCATCGATAAGTGGGACGGCGTTCTGCCTAAGGTGGCTAATGACGCAAACCCTCTGATATCTCTTGACCTTGACGAGCAGAAAACCGCTGAATAACGCTGATTCCTGACAGAACGGCTGTCAATCGTTAAAAACACCAATGAAAGGTATAAAAATATGTTTAAATGGACAAAAAAGAATTTTTTTTGAACGTTGTATGACATATTTCTTGACACGAAAAGCGTTTTCTGTTATCATAAATATATGTGAACATATTTTAGTTTTATGTAAAATATGGAGTTGGGAGGAGAAAAAATGTTGAAAAAGCTATACCGCACATTAGGCTTTGCACTTATTTCCTGCAATTTGTTTTTCACCCCTGTCATGGCATATGCCGACAGCAGTGTGAGCGTGGGAACAAATATGTGCTTTGCTATACCGGGAGGACTTATAACAGGCTTTGTGCTTGTTTCAATGAGCCGCACAAAACAGAAAGCTACCAAGGCAGATAAATACATAAAGAGTAATCTTAAACTCACTGGGCGTAACGACACCTATCTGCGTACCACCACTGATAAGACTAAGATAAAAGACGATTGATAGGGGGTACGGAAAATGGCTGTTAATATTTCTTATAAATGCCCTAACTGCGGAGCGGAGCTTTTCTGGAGCGCTGACAAAAACTGCTGGGCATGTGAATACTGCGACGGACAGTTTACTTTGAAAGACCTTGAAGAAGCAGGCGGTGACGCTAAAAAGGCTGAAGAGCTGAACAAGGATAATGTTGAAAAGCATGAAGAGGTCGATAAGGACGAATACAGTATGTCAAATGACGGAACTGTAGGAAATGACCTTGTAAAATATACCTGCTCACACTGCGGAGCGGAGATAATCACCGACCGCTCAACTGCAGCAACAGTTTGCGTTTACTGCGGAAATGCGGTAATAATGGGAGAACAGATAATAGACAATTTCTCCCCTGACTATGTTATACCTTTTAAAGTGCCGAAAAATCAGGTAATGGACGCTTTCCAAAAATTCAGCAAGAAGCCTCTTACACCGAAAGATTTCAACTGCGATAGGGTAGTGGACAAGATGCAGGGCGTTTATATCCCGTTTTGGCTCTATTCAGGAAACTGCGAAGGCTCTATTACTGCGGAGGGCATAAACACTAGAACTTGGACTTCCGGAAACTACAGATACACTGAGAAAAAGTATTATTCAGTTTACAGAAACGGAAACCTCGATTTCAAAGCTGTTCCTGTGGACGCTTCTTCAAAGACTGACGATGACGCTATGGACTCTATCGAGCCTTTTGATTACTCGGAAATGACAGCGTTCAATCCGGGTTATCTTTCGGGATATCTTGCAGAAAGATATGATGATGATAAGGATAAGTGCCTGCCTAGGGCTAAAGAACGTATCGAGAACACAACTCGTGACGAACTTAGAAATACTTGTAACTACAACAGCGTAAACGTTCAGTCATATGAAAAGCACACCGAGATAAAGGACGTTAAATACGCTATGCTTCCAACATGGCTTTTGTATACAACCTATCAGGATAAGCCTTATTTCTTTGCAATGAATGGTCAGACAGGTAAATTTATCGGAAACCTGCCTATAAGCAAGGGAAAGCTTGTGGCTTACTCGCTTCTTGGTGGCGTGGGCGGATATATTATCGGAGCTATACTTCAGATAATGGGAATATTCTAGTAGGGGGTATCAGCTAAATGCCTGAAATATCAACGGCGCTTATAATAAAAATAATAGTTATAGCGGTCGCCATAGGCGGTGGTATAGCGGTGATATATTCTGTGAAAAAAGCGGTATCGAACGCCATTGGCAGACAACTGAGCCGTGCCAACGACCTGCTAAGGACCATAAATGACGCAACTGAGGAAAGACAGAACAACGCCATGCAGTTTACTTATGTTGACCCTAATGTGGTGAACAACATAAAGAGAGATTTTCCTGACTATGATGAAAATATAGCAAGGAGCATAGTGGAAAACACTGTGATGAAATATTTTCTTGTTATAAACGGAGAAGCAAGCGAGAATCAGCTTGAATACTGTACCGAAGCGTTCAGGCAGAGAGCAGCCACGATGGCAAAAGACAACTCCTCAACGGTTACGCCAAAGCATTATGACGATATACATATCCACAAGTCGCAGGTGGCGTCTTATCATAGAGATCATGACGCTGCAACGGCAAAGTTTCAGGTATCTCTTGAATACAAGCTCAACGGGATAAAGGCACAGCACATTTATGAGGCGGATTATTCATACTATCTTTCAATGGGGATAGAGGGCGAAAACGCCAGCCTTATATGTCAGTTCTGCGGAGCGCCTGTGGATACCGCAGGCTCGGTTTGTCCTTACTGCGGTTCTGAGATACACAGCTCTGTAGAGCGCACATGGAAAGTCAGCAGGATATCCATGCTGAGATAGACAAGTTTAAAACCCCTTGGGGTGAAATAATACAGACAACGAAAGGAATTTAACTATGGGACTTATTAAGATGTTTACATCAGCAGTCGGCTCAACATTTGCCGATCAGGTAGTAGAGTACTTCAGATGTGAGGATATGTCAACTAAGATACTCTGTCAGCCGGCTACTCTTGTTAAGAGAGGAAAGACTGTGAACAACGGCACAGAGGGCGTTATCTCAAACGGTTCACGCTTTGACGTTGCGGTAAATCAGGCGGCTTTGCTTATCGAGAACGGCAGAGTACACGATTTTGTTATCGGTACACAGGAAACAGCAGGTCAGTATAAGTATGATTCAACTGTATCTCCGTCACTTCTTGGCGGCGGCTGGGGCGACCTTGGCGCTTCTATCAAGGAGATAGGCAGAAGATTTACAGCAGGCGGTCAGGCTATGAACACCATGCGTCTTATCTACATAAACCTCAGACCTCTGCCTGGAAACAAGATCGGTTTCGGCAAGATACCTTTCAGAGATGGCGAGATGAACCTCACTCTTAACGCACAGGGTCATGGTCAGTATGAGCTTCAGATCATAAACCCTATGAACTTCTATGAGAACGTTGTTCAGAACGTAAATAAGGTACTTACTGTTGACAGCCCTGACGGCGTGGCAGTTCTCGGCCAGCTTAAGGCTGACATGACACCTAAGTTCCAGAAGGCTCTTACAAGGATATCCGCTCAGAAAATACCATACGATCAGCTCGGTCTTTATCCTGATGAGCTTGCTGAAGCAATGAATGCAGAGCTTGAAGAAAAGTGGGCTACAAAGGGTGTTAAGATAACAAGCCTTGCTATTGAGCTGAACGTGGACGAAGAGTCAAAGCAGAGAATCGCAAAATTCCAGGAGGCAAAAACTGTTGGAAGTGATCCTTCAATGCTCTATGCTATGGACAGAATGTCTATCAACAAGGCAAGAGAGGCAGCGGCAAGCAACGCAAACGGTGTTATGGCAGGCTTTATGGGCATGGGCATGGCAGGCGGCATGATGGGTCAGCCAATGGACGCGACTATGTATCAGCAGCAGATGCAGCAGAACATGATGAATCAGCAGGCTGCACAGGCAGCTCCACAGCAGGCAGCTCCAGCAGCTGCACCAACACAGGCTGCACCTGAGAACGGCTGGACTTGTGCTTGCGGAACAACAAACACAGGAAAATTCTGTGCTAACTGCGGACAGCCTAAGCCTGAGCCAAAGCCGGCAGCAGACAGCTGGAAGTGTTCATGCGGCACAGAGAACACAGGAAAGTTCTGTGCAAACTGCGGTTCACCAAAGCCAGAGCAGCCGGTAGGCTGGACTTGCTCATGCGGAGCAGTGAACAAGGGCAAGTTCTGCGCTGAGTGCGGAAAGCCAAAGCCTGCATCAGAGCCGCTTTACAAGTGTGACAAATGCGGCTGGGAGCCTGAAGATCCGAAAAATCCTCCTAAGTTCTGCCCGGAATGTGGAGATCCATTTAACGATAACGATATTCAGAAATAATTCTTATAGTTATTTTGAGCCGTCCTGCGGAATGTGGGGCGGCTATTTTTTGTGGGGCGATGTTCGGAAATGTGTCGGTTTATATAGTTTGTTTACATATGAAATATTGAAATCATCACGGATATGTGATATAATATATAGCGTATGATATTTTATATGGGTCTTTACCGATATACTAAAAATTTTTCTGAAAGGACTTGATCTAAATGCTGTCAGATATCGAAATCGCAAAGCAGGCGAAAATGCTCAAAATTGGGGAGGTCGCTGCTAAGCTCGGCATCTCAGAAGATGAATATGAGCCTTATGGTCACTACAAGGCTAAGCTTTCTGAGTCGCTTTATGCTAAAACTAAAAATGATCCAGATGGTAAGCTTATTCTTGTTACCGCTATAAACCCTACGCCTGCAGGAGAGGGCAAGACCACTATTTCCGTTGGATTGGCTGAGTCTATGAACAAGATAGGCAAGAAAGCTATGCTCGCTCTGAGAGAGCCTTCACTGGGTCCTGTTTTTGGTATCAAGGGCGGTGCGGCTGGCGGCGGATACGCTCAGGTCGTTCCTATGGAAGACATCAATTTGCACTTCACAGGAGATATGCACGCTATAACTGCGGCTAACAACCTGCTCTGCGCCCTTATCGACAACCATATGCAGCAGGGAAACGAGCTTCACATTGACCAGAGAAGGATACTTTTCAAGCGCTGCCTTGACATGAATGACAGAGCGCTGAGAGATATCGTTATCGGTCTTGGCTCAAAGGTGAATGGTATTCCTAGAGAGGATTCTTTCCAGATAACTGTCGCTTCTGAGATAATGGCGATTCTTTGCCTCGCTTCCGATCTGGCTGACCTTAAGGCTAGAATTGAGAAGATACTCGTTGCTTACACAACTGACGGAAAGCCTGTTTATGCTAAGGATATAGGCGGTTGCGGTGCTATGACTGCTTTGCTGAAAGACGCTTTGAAGCCTAACCTTGTTCAGACGCTTGAGAACAATCCTGCTCTTATCCATGGCGGTCCATTCGCTAATATCGCTCACGGCTGTAACTCAGTAAGAGCCACAAAGCTTGCTTTGAAGCTTGCTGACTACACTATCACTGAGGCCGGCTTCGGCTCTGACCTTGGCGCAGAGAAATTCTTTGATATCAAGTGCAGATACGCTGGTCTTAAACCAAGTTGCGTAGTTCTGGTGGCTACTGTAAGGGCATTGAAATACAATGGCGGTGTTCCGAAAACTGAGCTTACTAACGAAAATGTTGAGGCTCTCGAAAAGGGTATCGTAAACCTGAAAACTCATATTGAGAATATGCACAAGTTCGGTGTGCCTGTAGTGGTGGCTATAAATAGATTCCATACTGATACTGAGGCTGAGCTGGCTGTTATCGAGAGAGTTTGCGGTGAAATGGGTGTTGAGTTCTCACTGGCTGAGATATTTGCTAAAGGCTCTGAGGGCGGTATCGACCTTGCGGAAAAGGTTTGCAAGACTATCGAAACAAAGCCGTCTGAGTTCAAGCCACTTTATGACGAGAAGCTCCCTATCAAGGATAAGCTTGATATACTTGCGAAAGAGATATATCGTGCAAACGGCGTGATCTATACAAAGCAGGCTGAAAAGGCTATAAAGGAGATTACTGACCTTGGATTCGGGGATATCCCTGCTTGCGTGGCTAAGACGCAGTATTCACTGTCTGACGACCCGACAAAGCTTGGAAAGCCTGAGAATTATGAGATAACAGTAAGAGATGTAAGGCTTTCAGCCGGTGCAGGATTTGTGGTAGCTTATACGGGCGATATTATGACAATGCCCGGTCTGCCTAAGAAGCCTGCGGCTTATAATATCGATTGCGATAATGAGGGCAATATCTACGGATTGTTCTAAGCCGTTTAAGTGAGGAGTGAGGAGTGAGGAATTGGCATAGCCGACCGAACAAGTCACTTTGATAGAGTAAATACCGAGCGGAGCGATTTTGCGGCGTGGCAAATGTAGGGGACGGCGCCCTCGACGTCCCGTTTTTGGGAGCGACGAGGTTTGAATTTATACAAACCATGTAGGCGACCAAGACGAGCGAACGCTGTTCGCCCCTAAACGATTTGTGCGATAAGATAATTTGTAGGTAAGCAGATAATAAGTCGGGTAAACAGGCGTGTTGAGATAGCAGAGTAAAATACATGAACCGAGGTGAGCGGCAGTGACAGATACAGCGGTGAAAAAGAGTACGGAAAGTGTGAAAATGCCTGAGAACGGCAAGAAAAAACATCTCTCTTGGCAGGTCATTGCCTGCGTTTGCCTTGTGGCAGTCAGCGTGGTGCTGAACGTGGTCGCCTGGAAAAGTACGGCGTTCTGCGACTGGTATACGGCTCACGTTTTTCCAATTTGGGAAAATACATATGGCAGGCTCACTTCGCTGTTGCCGTTTTCTTTCGGGGAATTGCTTATTGCGGTGGCAGTTTTCGGTATTCCGCTTTCGCTGGTGGCTATGCTGGTGCTTGTGATAGTCAGAAAAGGCAAGAGAAAGAAAACTGCAAAAAATTTCGGGCTTGTTTATATGTGGATAGTCACTTTTGTTGTGACGGTGCAGACCTTTAACTGCTTCGTTATTTATCATTGTTCAAGCTTTGCAGAGCTTAACGGCATACCCACTGAACAGCACACTAGGACGGAGCTTGAAGCTCTTGGCAACAAGCTTGTTACGGAGATAAATGCGCTTAGCAAAGAGGTGGAGCGTGACAGCGAGGGAAAATTCGTGCTGACCGCTGACCTTGACAAGACGGCTCAGGAGGCCATGCGTGGGCTTGGAAGCGAATTTAAAAACCTCGGGGGATTTTATGTCACTCCGAAAGCTATAAAATGCTCGTTCTTTATGAGCCAAATGGACCTTATGGGCATCTATTTCCCATTCTCTATGGAGGCGAACTACAATCAGGATATGTACAAGGCAAAACTTCCTGACACTGTTTGCCATGAGCTTGCTCATACGAAAGGCTACATTCAGGAGGACGAGGCGAACTTTATCGCCTTTATGGCGTGCGACAGATCGGATAATGCGGATTACCGCTATTCGGGCTATCTGGCGGCGCTTGGCGAGGTTAGAAACAAGATTTTTGACTACGCTTCTGACGATAAGAAGATAGAATTTGACAGCTCTATCTGCGACGAGGTGTGGGCTGATATGGAAGCAAACTGGGACTACTGGCGGAGCGTTGACGAGGCTAAGGACACTGTTTTCGACAGCGAGGCAGTGGGGGAGATATCTGACAAGGCAATGGAAAAATCTCTGAAGCTCAATGGCGTTGAGGACGGCAAGCAGTCCTATGGCAGAATGGTGGATCTTATGCTCAACTATTTTAAGAGCAAGGGTGAGCTGTGATGAAAATTCTTGCGGTCATTCTGTTTCTCGGGATAATGCTCAGTTCATGCGGAAACAAGGCGGACAGTGAAAGGCTCAATGATTCGGCTTTTACCACTACTGCGGAAAGCTCTGCAGTGGATAGTGACAGCATGGAAGTTGACGAAAGCTCGCAGGTCGGTGATGAGAGCGGTATTCAGAGCGACAGCTCGGAGGACGATATGAAGTGGCGGCTCTTTGAGGACACTTATAAGGAAACTGACAGTGGCAGGGCTGCGGAAAATTATGCTCACAACAAGGGCATAAAGATAGAGGGCTTTGTGAAATGCGGGCAGGAATATCCCCCTGTGTGCGATCTGATACTTGGCAAGAAGAGGTTCGCAGGGGTAGGCTGTGAGGTCATTGCGGCTTATAATTATCTCAAATACGAGGGCTTTGAGCCTGACATGGCAAAGCTTGCTTATGATTTTGAAAAGAATGCTCTTATTGCGGCGGACGGGTCGCTGGGGTCTAATCCTAGAAAAATAAGCGGTCTTTTTAAGGCAATGGGAGTGGGATACAAAAGATTTTATAAGGCTGAGGAGGCTCAGGCGGCTGTTGAAGAGGGCAAGCCTGTGATAGTTTCTTACCATATCGGGTTGAATATTTTCAGCGGTATCCACACGGTTTTCGCTGTTAAAGAGGAGGGCAGGCTGTATGTTTACAACTGCTACAATTCAGCGGCGGATAAGACAGAGGTGGAGAGCATTTATCAGCTTATGAATAAAAACAGCCTTTTTATTGTGGGCTACACGGAAGATGACGGTCAAATGAGGTGATAGGTTGACAAAGGTATACAAAACATCATCTGCGGCGGAAACTATCGCTTTGGGTGAGGAGATAGGCAGACGGCTGAAAGGCGGCGATCTTATCGCTTACAGCGGTGGTCTTGGTGCAGGAAAGACCACTATTACCAGGGGGATCTCCATTGGAATGGGACTTGGCGACGAGGTGACTTCGCCGACCTTTGCGTTGGTGAACGAATACCGTGTGGACAGGCTCAGCCTTATACACTTTGATATGTACCGCATAAATTCGGCGGACGATCTGGAAACTACAGGCTTTTTTGACTACATGGACGAAGACACTGTGCTTGCGGTGGAATGGTCGGAGAATATTGCTGAGGAGCTTCCTGAGGACGCTTTGAGGATAGATATTCAGCGCATTGACGAGGACAGCAGGGAGATAAGCATAACTGCACCTGAGGGAGATGATAGATTTGAAGATATTAGCTATTGACACAAGCGGAAAGGTCGCTTCAGTGGCGGTGACGGACGGAGAGAAGCTTCTTTGGGAGAAATCTGTATACACAAAGCTCACTCATTCCCAGGTGATATTGCCTATGGTGAAGCAGGCACTAGAGGAAACAGGGCTTACTTACGCTGACATTGATTGTGCGGCTATCGCAAAGGGTCCGGGGTCATACACCGGTCTTAGGATAGGCGTGGCGGCTATAAAGGGAATGTGCTTCGGCTGTGAGAGCTTAAAAAGCGCAGGAGTTTCCACTTTGCTTTCGCTGGCGTACAATTGCATAGATTTTGAGGGCAGGATAATTTCTGTTATGAGGGCAAGGCCTAAGATAGTTTACGCAGGCGATTTTGAGTGCAAAAACGGCGTTGTCACGAGGATATCCGCTGACAGAGTTTGCCCTGAGGAGGAAGTTTTTTCGGGAGAGTTTACTGAAAAGACAATGCTTGTGGGTGACTGTGCGACAGAGATAAAGGCGAAATATTTCGCTGACAACGAAAATGTTCAGCTTGCAAGCTATGTGAACAGGCTGCAGAGGGCTTCGTCACTGTGTCTTGCGGTGGAGGCTCAGCCTGAGATAATGGTTTCGGCGGACAGGCTGGAGGTATCATATTTGCAGGCTACAAAGGCAGAAAAGGATAAGGCACATAGGGATAAATAGGAGGAAATTAATATGAAAATTGCTATTGGATGTGACCATGCAGGTCCTGAGCTTAAGGCGGAGATATTGGCACATTTGGACGAAAAGGGTGTGGAATACACTGATTTTGGTATTCAGGCAGGAGAGAAAGTAGACTATCCTGACAAGGCAAAGGAAGTTTGCGAGAAAGTGGCTTCGGGCGAGTACGAAATGGGAATACTCATATGCGGAACTGGTATTGGAATGTCAATGAGTGCAAACAAGATAAAGGGAATAAGAGCGGCTTGCTGTTCGGATTATTTCTCTGCTAAGTATACAAGAGCGCATAATGACGCAAATGTGCTTTGTATTGGTGCGAGAGTGTTGGGTGCAGGCTTGGCTATCGAGCTGGTGGACGTTTTCCTTGAAACGGAGTTTGAGGGTGGCAGACATCAGAGGAGAGTGGATAAGATCTCTGAACTGGAGAAGTAGTGAGGAGTTAGGAGTGAGGAATGAGGAATTATGGTATCGCCTTGTGACGATGGATTTTTTCTGACTTTTTGCTTTATGGAGCAGGGCGGCTTGTTGTTGCCCTGCTTTTTTTATGGGTACAGAAACGGCTGACAAGCTTTTCGCCTGTCAGCCGTTTCTATATTGAGGTCTGTATTTTTAGGTAAAAACCGTAATGGCAAAAGGTTTTTATTAGATAGCGTCGAATGCTTCGCTGAGATCGTAGATGATATCGTCAATATGCTCTGTACCGATAGAAAGTCTGATAGTGTTTGGCTTGATACCCTGATCTGCAAGCTCTGCTTCGTTAAGCTCTGCGTGTGTTGTTGATGCTGGGTGGATAACCAGTGACTTAACGTCTGCTACGTTTGCGAGGAGCGAGAAGAGTTTCAGGTGGTCGATGAAGTTCTGAGCTGTCTTTGCGTCACCCTTTATCTCGAACGTGAAGATAGAACCACCGCCGTTAGGGAAATACTTCTTGTAAAGTGCCTGCTGGCTTGGATCGTCTGATACTGAAGGGTGATTTACCTTTTCTACCTTTGGGTGCTTGTTAAGGAAGTCAACTACCTTAAGTGCGTTCTCAACATGACGTTCAACTCTCAGGGACAGTGTTTCAAGACCCTGGAGGAAGATGAATGCGTGGATAGGTGAAAGTGTTGCACCTGTATCACGGAGAAGGATCGCACGGATACGAGTTACAAATGCTGCGCCGGGCGCTGCGTCTGCAAAGCTTACGCCGTGGTAGCTTGGGTTTGGTTCTGTGAGCTGTGGGAACTTGCCTGACTTCTTCCAGTCAAACTTGCCGCTTTCAACGATAACTCCGCCGATTGTTGTGCCGTGACCGCCGATAAATTTTGTTGCAGAATGGATAACGATATCTGCGCCGTACTCGATAGGTCTTACGAGATATGGAGTAGCGAATGTGCTGTCAACGAGAAGTGGGATATTGTGTGCGTGTGCGATATTTGCGATAGCTTCGATATCAACTACGTCTGAGTTAGGGTTGCCAAGAGTTTCGATATAGAGAGCCTTTGTGTTCTCCTTGATAGCCTTTTCAAAGTTAGCTGGGTCAAGCGGATCGACAAATGTTGTTGTGATGCCGTAATCAACAAGAGTGTGTGCAAGCAGGTTATATGTGCCGCCATAGATGTTCTTTGCAGCTACGATATGATCGCCTGCAAGGGCTACGTTCTCAATAGCGTATGTTACTGCTGCTGCGCCTGATGCAACTGCAAGAGCTGCTGTGCCACCCTCAAGAGCTGCGATACGTCTTTCAAAAACGTCCTCAGTTGGGTTTGTAAGTCTGCCGTAGATGTTGCCTGCGTCCTTAAGAGCGAATCTGTCAGCGGCATGCTGTGAGTTATGGAAAACGTATGATGATGTCTGATAAATAGGAACGGCTCTTGCGTCTGTTACAGAGTCTGCTGTTTCCTGACCAACGTGAAGCTGAAGTGTTTCAAATTTAAGATTTCTTTCGTTTATTGCGCTCATTTTAAATTACCTCTTTCATTAAATTGATGTTTTTTAAATCCGATAAAAATTTTTGTTACTGAACTTTATGCTGATTTTAACAGCAACACATACAGCACATACACATTCGTGAATCGTACGCTGTTTTCAGTTTCAGTATTTTTACACTCATTTTCAACGCCTCATTTCAAATTCATATTAATCCTAGTCGTTTAGTATGTTTTAGCGTATCTATACTATACCACACCCATAGAGGAATGTCAATAGGTTTAAGATGATTTTTCGCATTTTTGTGAAAACTGATATTAATTCTATCAATTTAGTAGGATTTAAGGGCAAAATGCACAAGGGGAAGTGAGAAATGAGGAATGAGGAATTGGCAAAGCTGAACAGAGTTGTGCTCAAGTACGAAGTAAAAGACAGCACCGAGCGGAGCGATTTTGCGGTGGTAGGAAGTTGCCCGAAATATTGTAGGGGGCGACGCCCTCGGTGTCCCGTTCGGAAGGGCAATGCCGTGTTTTCGCTGTTTGTTATTAAATTTGTATAAAACTATCGTTTACCGACGCCTTATAATTGTATACCGAAATAAATATTTTCGGTTGACAATAGGTTCGGTATGTGATACAATATTAATTGTCAAATAAAAAGTAAAGGATAGGTTTACAATGAATAACAATGCTAAAAACAAAACAAAACAAATAGTCGGTATCGGAGTTATGACGGCTATAATCGCTGTGCTTTCGCAGATAACTATTCCGCTTCCTACTCACGTTCCTGTTACGCTCCAGACTTTTGCTGTGGCTCTGGCAGGATATTTTCTCGGCTGGAAGGGCGGTGCTGTGTCTGCTCTGGTCTATGGTCTGCTGGGCGCTATCGGTGTGCCCGTGTTTGCAGGCTGGTCAGGCGGTTTCTCCGTTATCGTAGGGTATACAGGTGGATTCATTTACGGTTTTATCGTTATGGCTCTTCTTTGCGGTCTTGGCGCAAAATTCTGCTCTGACAAGATAAGCGGTAAGGTCATCGCTATCGTGCTTGGTATCGCAGGTCTTGCTTGCGACCACCTGCTCGGTGCTATCCAGTACGCTGTCGTTGCTAATATCTCTATTGGCAAGTCTATCCTTCTTGTTTCTGTTCCTTATCTTGTAAAGGACGTTATCTCTGTTGTTGCTGCTTACCTTATCAGCATCGAGCTTGTAAGCAGACTTGCAAAGACAGGTTGCTATGCTTACAAGAGAGCCTGAGCTTAGATTTCATCATCTGCTGTGCCTGCCGCTTTTTCAGGGAAAAGGCTACAGTGACGGTTTTTCGGTGAATATGCAGTCTGTGAAAGACAGATTGGAGAGCGAGGACACTGCGGTGCGGTTTGTGTGCAGCGGAGATATGATATGTCAGCACTGCCCAAACAGGACGGAGGACGGTTGTTTGCTTGACGGCTGTGGCGGAACGGTGGCACAGAAAGACAGCGAGGTTTGCAGACTTTCTGAGATAGAATGTCACTCAGTGGAGAATTATCGCAGTGCGCTGACAAGGCTGAGAAGCAAAATGGATAAAAAGGCATTTGATATACTATGCTCGGAATGTCGCTGGGCAAAGCTTGGTTTGTGCAGCTTTGAAAAGTGGCGTGAGGGCGTTGATGGATTGCTTTCTTCGTGACAGGTCACGTCTGTCATTTTTTTACACAAAAGTACAGCTCCTGAGAAGAAACTCGGGAGCTTTACATTTTTTTGCTTATTCTTCACTTGCCTGATATGCGGATAGGAATTTCTCGTAGATATCGGGATAATGTTTTTTTAGTCTTACAGGCTTAAGGTCGGAGGTGGTGAAGCAGTGGGAGGTGTGGGCAAGGCAGGC
This sequence comes from Ruminococcus sp. AM43-6, assembly GCF_003461785.1. Taxonomy (NCBI): domain Bacteria; kingdom Bacillati; phylum Bacillota; class Clostridia; order Eubacteriales; family Oscillospiraceae; genus Ruminococcus; species Ruminococcus sp. AM43-6. The sequence continues at coordinate 30,468 of NZ_QTXU01000012.1, read as the reverse complement.
TGTTTTCTGAGTGGTAAGGTCAAAGACCTCGTAGTCAAGTTCATAGGCACAGCCGTTGAACTTTGACAGCTTACAGCGCACTTCAAACTCATCTCCGAAACGGACGGGATATTTATAGTGTGTTTCAACAGAGAGGACAGGGGAAACTATGCCTCTTGCCTCTATCTCGTGGAAAGGGCAGCCAAGCTGTTCCATAAGGTCAACACGGGCTTCCTCAAGCCAGCGGACGTAATTTGAATGGTGGATTATATCCATGCGGTCTGTTTCATAATAAAAGGCTTTTCTTTTGTATGGGGTAAGTGTCATTTTATGTCCTTCTTTCTGTGTGTTGTATGGGTGCGATAAAAATAGCGGGCGACCAATGGCCGCCCCTAATTGTTGCTGAGTTATTCAAGCCATATGAAGTTGTTATCGGTGTTCACAAAGTCCATATTATAAAGGAAAATGACCTTTGTTATACCGTTGTCTTTTACATACTCGCTGACGGTCTTATCCATGATGTGGTAATAACGCATATCTATCATTGTGATGTGCTTATACTTGTCGGCAAAGTATGGCATAACTGTGTTTGCGTAGCTGTCCTTTATAATAAGGACGTGTTCATCGCTTTCACCGTTTGTTTCTATTTCCGTGAGGGCAAAGTTTCCGCCCATGAATGTGGAGTATTTATCCTTTTTGGTCTTGAATGAATCGTCAAAAAGGGTGTCTGTTTGTTTGTTTTCTTCAACATAATTTACCTTTACGCTGTTGTCAGGGTTTGTGTAGAAGTGCATTTCGTCAGCAGCGGAGAAGTCTGTCGGGGCTTTTGAATAGAGTGTGCCATGAAAGTCCTTTACAGTTTCTATATTGTAGGATACCTGTGGGATCTCTTCATTCATGGCGGTCATAAGTGCGTCAAATCCCACTTTTGCTCCCTCGGCTGTCCAGTGGTGGTCGGTCTTATAGAAAACTTGCGTGGACTTTGCGGCGTCTTTGAGCTGGTCATATGGGAAGCAGAGGTTTATCCTGTCGCTGAGGATAGAGCTTATATACTTTTCGCTTTCAAGCTGATCGTCGGTCTGTGTGACCGCAGGGAGCTTGTCTGACATAACGGAAACTGCATTCGGCACAAGAAGAAAGCTTACGTCAACGGATTTATCGAGGCTGTCAGCAAAATCGTTAAGACAGCTTATATTTTTCTCGATAAGAGGTCTGTTTTCCTGATAGTCTTGGAGATAATAGCCGTCCTTGCCGAAATATACACCGTTCTGATAGTTTTTCAGAAGCGTGCGGTCGGTGACTGTTTTAAGACTCACAAGCTGGTCTTTCATGAATATCTGATCGGACATATAGCTTTCGATATCCGATGTGAACTCGCCTTTTTCAAGCTTTTTCCATGAAAATTCAGGGGCTTGCTGGAGATAGCGGTTCTCATTTTCGGAGAACTCACGATCCTCGGAAATAAAGCTTGCCACTGCAAAGCCGAATATGAACAGCAGAAAGCACACTATCATAATATAGTTTTTAAGTTGTTTTTTCATATCTGCCGTCCTCCTTTAAAATCTGAAATACAGGAACGGATTGAATGAATTACCTGCAAGGTAGGCGGTGGAAACTGCCAAAAGTGTTAATGCGAACAGCGGTTGGAGTATACAGCCGCATATCTCAGGACACTTGATCTGAAGCTTCAAGGCGAGCTTTTTAGGAAGCTGTGTTGAAGCTATCACAAGTATTACTATTGTTACTGCATACTGTGCGAGCCAGAACACTGTTTGGTGATTTATGAGAGGAAGTCCCCCTGCGCCGAACATATTTTTGAAGTTCTGTGTGAGCTTGCCGAAATCTTCATAGGAGAATATTCCCCAGCCTATGACTATAAAAAGAAGTGCGTAGAGGTGCTGGAAAAATGCAGGTATCTTTTTCAGGGCTTTGCCCAAGAAAAGCTTTTCACAGAGGAGTATCACACCGAAGTACACGCCCCATAGCATAAAGTTCCAGTTTGCACCGTGCCAGAAGCCTGTGAGAAACCATACTATCATGATGTTAAGGCACTGTCTTGCTTTGCCCTTGCGGTTACCGCCAAGTGGGATATAGACATAATCTCTGAACCAGCTTGAAAGTGACATATGCCAGCGTCTCCAGAAGTCTGTGATAGAGGTGGAGATGTAAGGGTAGTTGAAGTTCTCGAGGAAGTCAAAGCCGAACATTTTGCCAAGACCTATCGCCATATCGGAATAGCCTGAGAAGTCAAAGTATATTTGGAAGGTATAGGCTATTATGCCCAGCCAGCTTGCGGCAACGCTCAGTTCAGATTGTGCCGAGTTTGAGATAGTGTCGAAAAGCTCGCCGATAGTATTTGCGAGAATGACTTTTTTGCCAAGGCCTATGGAAAATCTCCACACGCCCTGTGCAAAATGCTCTATGCTCTCGTTACGCTTTTTGAGCTGTTCCGCAACGTCGATGTATCTTACGATAGGACCTGCGATAAGCTGTGGGAAAAGGGCAACATAGGTGGCAAGGTCAAGGAAGTTCTTCTGACTTCTTACTTCGCCCTTATAAACGTCGATAACGTATGAAAGGGTCTGGAAGCTGTAGAATGAGATACCAATAGGGAGGGCAAGACCCAAGGTCTTTATATGCGTGCCGAAAATGCTGTTTGCCGCACCGATGAAAAAGTCGGTATATTTAAAAAACAGAAGAAGCCCAATGTTCCACACAACCGCTCCTATCATTGCGATGAGCGGAGTGTATTTTTTTGCGTTTTTACGCTGTTTGTCTGCCAATAGTCCTGTTATATATGCAACGATAGTGGAAGCTATCATGAGGACGATATAAACAGGTTCGCCCCATGCGTAAAACACAAGGCTGAAGATAAACAGCACCAGATTGCGTGTTATGCGTGGGACGATATAATACGTTATCAGTACAATAGGCAGGAATGCGAACAGAAATGTTGTACTTGAAAAAAGCATATATTTATTACTCCTAGCCTATTATCTCTTTTGCTTTATCGTTATCGTTTGAAAGACAGAGGTAAACATAATTGCCGTTGGTTACAAGAACAGGGTCATTAAGCTTTGTCATTTCCTCAGGGACATAGTTTTCAAAAACCTTTTTCTGGCTTTCGACTCTTGCTGTAAGTGTATCTGCTATAGCCTTTGCACTGTCTGCGTCCTTGGCTTCAAAGCAGTCTATCTCCTCGGCTGTTCCACCTGACGAGCTTACATAGACCTTAGCCTTTGTATAGCTGTCTGTTGATATGCCGATTATCTTTTCTATCTTTGCTTCGTCAAGCTCTGCGAGCTCGTCCTTGAACTCTATGCCGTCCTTGAGCTTGTCAGCAACGGCTGTTACGTCAACGCTTTCGTTTGTCTGAGCGGCTGCCGCTGAATTTGCGGAGCTTGCTGTGCTGCTGTCGGAGCCTGAACCGCAGCCTGTAAGTGCTGCTGTGCCAATGCACATAACTGCCATAAGAGTGCAGAGTATCTTCTTTGTTTTCATAATTCTTATTTCCTTTCTTATGTGTTGTCGATTATATAGTTGAGCCACTTGTCGCAGTATTCGCTCATAAGGTGTATTCCGTCTGAGGAGGCTTCCTCCGGAAGAGTGCCGTCTGCGCCTGCTACAGCGGAGGTACAGTCAAGGTAATTTATACCTGTCTGCTGTGCCACCTCTGAGATAGCCTGATTGAATGTGGCTACATTTGTGTTATTTATGGCGTCGCCCTGCAAGCTTCTTGAAGCTGTTACAGGGAGGATAGATTCAGCATAGATAACAGCGTCAGGCTGTATCTCCTGAATTTTTGTGATAAGCTGTGTATAACAATCCTTGAAGGTGTCGATATAAGGCCAGCCAAGCTCGTTAGTGCCGAGGTTTATATACACTCTGCCATATTGTCTTTCTCCAAGAGCGTCGATAACAGTGCCTGCATTGCCGTTTGAGAGGGTGATGTTCTGTTCTGTCATAACGGTGTCGATGTGCATTCCCACAGAGCAAAGGAATGTTGCTTTTGGCTTATCGCAGTTGTTTTGCAGACCAACTGTTCGTGAGTCGCCTATGAAAACTGCGTCGGAAAGGTCGTCGGCGTCATCATGGGTAACTGAGCTGTCAGTAAGGCTTTCATCTATGCCGCTCTCATCGACCATGCTTTCTGCCTGAGAAGAGCTGTCTGCATTGCTCTCGGAGCTTTCGCTCTCTCCCACGGAGCTTGAAGCTGACATCTTCTTTGCTTCCACAGCCCTGCTGTTGCCGCTTCCTGCATGGAAGCCCCATATTGCCGCAAATGCTATGCACACAAGACAACTCAATGACACTATGCTTTGCTGTGCTGTGGCTCTTTTTTTTCTTATATTTTTCAAATTGCTACCGTGTTGGCTCTCCATTATACTACCTCTTATATTATCTCTCCTGACCTGCAAAAATGCAGATCCGTTTCAAAGATTATCATAACACATTTTACAGCCTTTTTCAAGTGCTTTTTAGTCGAATTAAGGATTTTCTTCACTTTTTACAAACAGACGCAAAAAAGTCGGGAGAATTTGTTCTGCCCGACTTATTGTTGACAAATTATTCTGTTTTATTTGTTTGAAAAAGTTTTATTTCCAAAGCTTTTCAGGATAAACGTCAGCCTCTATAAGCTTTGCGATATCGGCTTTAACGGTTGGCTTATCCTCTTTATATGTAACGCCGAACCACTTATCGTGAGTTTCCAGAAGCTTGCAGTCTGCAACACCTGTTTTTATCATTGTATCGATACCCGCAGGGAGGAGAAACTCCGCTGTCAGGCTGTCTTTATTTTCTTTCATAAAGTCTGTGAACATACCATTGAGCTTATCTATAAAGCCGTCAGGGCAAGCCCACATATTCATTGACACATAGCAGTTCTCGTCAAGCTCGGCTGTTTCTTCCTTGCCTGAATAGACATTGCCGTCATTCTCACGGCGGATATTGTAGGTTTCAACAACGTCTGTGAGCATAGAGTCTTTCACTTCACAGACGCCTCTGTTCACTGCACCGAAGTCGCTCAGAGTGTTTTTCAGTATGAAGCCTGCCATGCCGAGATGAAGCTTTTTGCGATCTGAGTTTTCATTGCAGAGAAAATCGTGGAGCTTCACAAAAGCTTCCTTGCCGTAAAAATCATCAGCGTTTATTACTGCGAAAGGCTCATTTATAACGCCCTTGCAACAGCAGACTGCGTGACCGTGACCCCACGGCTTAACACGTCCCTCAGGTACGGAATAGCCCTCCGGAAGACAGTCAAGCTCCTGATAAACGTAATCTATCTTGACGTATTTTGAGATACGGTCGCCTATCATTTTATCAAAGGCATCACGGATATCCTTTCTTATAATGAATACGACCTTGTCAAAGCCTGCCTCAACGGCGTCATAGATAGAATAATCCATTATTATCTCGCCGTTTGGTCCGAAAGGTTCAAGCTGTTTTATGCCGCCTTTGAAGCGACTTCCAAGACCTGCGGCAAGTATGCAAAGGGTACAACTCATAATTTTTTATCTCCTTGTTCTTTGTTCTTTGATTTCTCAGTTTAATTTTATTCTATTTCTTAAAATTATATTAACATTATGCCATACTTTAAAGTAAATGTCAAGAGATTTTGACATTTTTATTCAGTTTTTTGCAATGCTTTTCTGCGTATTTTACAACTTTCTTACACTTGACAGGGTGATACTAATGTGATATACTGATATGACAAAAATCAAATAATATCCCTGAAAAGGGCGGAGGATGATATAAATGGCTAAGACGGCTTTGGTAACAGGCGCAAGCTCGGGAATTGGCAGAGAGATAGCGAGAGATCTGTCTGCAAGGGGCTTTCGTGTGATACTCAGCGCAAGACGTGAGGAAAGGCTAAGAGAACTTGCGGAGGAGCTTGGTGACAACACAAGGGTGATAGTTTGCGACGTTTCCGGCAGGGAAGAATGTCTGCGGCTTTATGAGGAAACAAAGAGCGAGAAAATATCGGTGCTTGTTAACTGTGCAGGCTTTGGAGCAGTGGGCAGCTTTGATGAGCTTCCTCTGGACACTGAGCTTAAAATGATAGACACCAACATTACAGCGGTGCATATGCTTACAAAGCTGTTTTTGAAAGACTTTGTTGCCGCTGACAGGGGTTATATAATGAATATAGCTTCCTCGGCAGGGCTTATGTATGGTGGCCCTATGATGGCAACATACTATGCTTCAAAGGCTTATGTTGTGAGCCTTACCAGCGCAATATATGAGGAGTTGAGGGCGAGAAACAGCAGGGTACACGTTTGTGCGGTATGCCCGGGTCCTGTGGATACGGAGTTCAATGACGTTGCAAACTGCAAGTTCGGCGTAAGCTCCATAACACCACAGTTTTGTGCAAAAAAGGCTCTTGAGGGAATGTTCGGCAGAAAGCTCATCATTATCCCTGAGAGGTCTATAAAGGCGCTTTATGCAGGGGCTAAATTTGCTCCTAGAGGTATCGTGCTGAAAGTGACTGGAAAGGTGCAGAAGAAAAAGCTTGATAAATGACGGTTTAGTATTTTTACATAAGATAAAAAAGTTTTGTAAAATGCGAAAATTGGGCTATACTTCTAAAAATCAATAGTATAAATTGTTATGATTGCATAAGAAAACGTTATCATATTTGGTAAATCGGCCGATTGAATTTTTTCGGAAAATAAAGTACAATGTAAGTAAAGTTATTTAAGAAAGGAAGTTTTAGAAATGAAACTTACAAAGATTTTCGCAGGCATGGCTGCAGCAGCTATAGCTGCAACAGCTATGGCAGTAACAGCTTTCGCTGCTGATTCAACAGCTTACAACTATCTGTTCATCGCTACAGATATCCCATGTGAGTACAACGATAACGATGAGGCTCTTGTAAATGGTCAGGTCGTTACTTGTAAGGATCTTAAGGTAAAGATCGGTTCACAGGAGTTTAACGTAAGTGCTGCTCCTGGCAAGTCTGATTCAGACAAGCTCTGCTTCCAGATCATCAACAAGTGGAACAGCAAGTTCACATCAGAGATCACTGACTACACTGTAGCAGGCGCTGGTGAGTACATCACTATTGACTTCACAATTGAAGGTCTTGGTGACACAACAGGCAATGCTGGTGTATCTTTCCAAGCTGACGGCACTTGGGATTTCAGAAATCCAGATGACAAAGAAAAGGATAAGGTTGCACAGCCAGCTTACTTCCCTAACAAGTGCGTAGGTATCGCAGGTGGCGCAGGTGGATTCGACACAAACGTTGACTGCCAGGATACTGCTATCAACGGCGACGGCTCTTACACAATTTCTATCGCTCAGTCAGGTACTGTAAACGCTGAGGCTCAGAAGTTCGATGACGGCTCAACAAACGAGGGCTGGATATGGGCTGCTAACGCTGTTCCTGTTGCTCCTGCTACTTCTGGCACAGATTCAAACAGCAAAAAGGATGATTCCAAGACAGATTCTAAGTCTGACAGCAAGACTGATTCAAAGGCTAACAGCACAGCCGCAACAACTTCTTCAAAGACTGGTACAACAGGCACAACAACTGCTACATCTTCAAATGCAGCTTCTGACAAAACAGCAGCTACAGGCGCAACAGCAGGTATCGCTCTTGCAGGTATCGCTCTCGCAGGTGCAGCTATCGTAGTTTCTAAGAGAAAGTAATCTTAACTGAGGACTTGTTTCTTAGAGTACGTAATTAAAATAACTAAAGGGACTTCCACTGTGAAGTCCCTTTTTGTGTGTGGTATAAAAAATAAAAAAATATCGGCGAATAGTCTAGACAAATGGTAATTAATATAGTATAATGATTGTATACTTTTATTTTGGAGTTATTTTTTATGAGAGTTATTACAGGTTCATGCAGAGGAAAAAAGCTTAAAACTTTGGAGTCGTTGGATACAAGACCAACTACAGATATGGTAAAAGAGGCTGTTTTTTCCATTATTCAGTTTGATGTACCAGCAAGTTCTGTGCTTGACCTTTTTGCAGGCAGCGGTCAAATGGGTATAGAGGCTCTCAGCCGTGGGGCTAGTCACTGCGTTTTCGTGGACAGCAATCCTGAGGCTGTGGCTATCGTCAAGGATAATGTGGATTCATGCGGTTTCAATAAGGAATCCCGTGTGCTTTGCATGGATAGTCTGGAATATCTTAAAGTTGCCAAAGCCGGGCTTGATATAGTTTTTATCGACCCACCTTACAGAATGGGCATAGTTGAAAAGGCTTTGGAGCTTGTGGAGAGCAAGCTCAATGATGGTGCTATCATTGTGTGCGAGCATGAAAAGGAGCTTGAGCTTGGAGAAAGCTACGGCAGACTTAAGCTTCATAAGAGATATAAATACGGTAAGACCGCTTTGACGGTCTATAAGATACCAATGAAAGAAGTGGACTATTGATGCGTATCGCTGTTTGCCCGGGAAGCTTTGACCCTGTTACGCTGGGTCATCTGGATATAATCGACAGAGCTTCAAAGCTTTTCGATAAGGTGATAGTACTGGTGTCCTTTAATGCTAATAAATCAAGGGCTGCTTTCACACCTACAGAAAGAATGGAAATGATAATTGAAGCCACGAAGCACCTTGATAATGTGGTGGTGGATTGTTATAACGGTCTGCTGGCGGATTATCTGCAAAAAACAGGAGCTAATGCTATCGTAAAGGGCCTTAGGGCTGTGTCTGACTTTGAGTATGAGTTTCAGATGGCTCTTGCAAATAAAAAGCTTTACAATGACGCTGAAACGGTGTTTCTCACCACTACGGGAGAAAATATGTTCCTTTCGTCAAGCGTTGTAAAGGAGATCGCAAGCTTCGGCGGAGATATCACAGGCTTCGTGCCGAAACAGATACAGAGCAAGATCACTGACAGGCTCTATAAGCCTGCCAATAATATAGATCAGTAATGAAAGGGTGTTTAAAATGACGGTAGAGGAAATACTTGAACTTATGGACGAACTGCTTGACAAGTCTTCAAGCGTACCGTTTTCACAGAAAAAAATGATCGATGTTGAGCAGATGCGTGAATACATCGACAGCATAAGACTTAACCTTCCAGGTGAGATAAAGCGTGCAAAGGATATGACAAGAGATAAGAAAAATATCCTTACTGAGGCCAACAAGGAAGCCGAGGAGATCGTAAAGAAGGCTAAGGACGAGGCTAAGAAGCTTGTGGCTCAGGAGGAGATCATCAAGCAGGCGGCTGACTATGCAAAGCAGATAGCTGCAGAGGCTAACAAGCAGGCGGCTGATATCGTTGAGCAGGCTAAGGCTAAGGACAAGGCTATCCGTGAGGCACTTTCTGAAAATCTTAACAAGTCGCTTTCTGAGGCGGCTGAGGTGCTTACAAAGAGTCTTAAGGACGTAAACACTACTAGGGACGCAGTTTCCAAGATAGGTGCGGCAGAGAAATAATATTGTTTGATGTAAGCAGATGGGCTTTGCGGCTTGTCTGCTTTTTTCATAACTAAAATTGCCCATATGAAATTCAGGCAGAATGTGAAAAATTGTGACAATATCTATTGACAAAGAAGCATATGTTGCCTATAATAAATAGTATATGATTAAAAGGCGAGCTTTTTCGCCTATGTGAAAGGGACGGTATTTTTTTTATGGACGATGTCGGGCGACTGTGGACGGGAATAGGTGTTTGTGCGGCGGTAATATTGCTTATGGCTTTTCTTACCTTGTGCGAAAATGCGGCTGTGGAGTTCAATGACGCTAAGCTAAAGAAAATGGCTGAGGAGGACAAAGACCCGAAAGCTATAAAACTTGCGGCTTTGCTGAAAAGAACGGGCAGGGTAGTTGCAACAAACCTCATTGCACGTTCTATTATGATAATCGTAGTTTCGGTGGTGGGAGTCATATTCTTCTACGAGCCGATTTCTGACGGGCTTTATACGCTTTTTAACTATCAGGCACCGTATTATGTTAGCGGCATATGTTCATTTGTTATAATAAGCTGTCTGCTTGCCCTTGTTATATGCACTTTTGGCATAGGCATACCGAAAAAGCTTTGCATTTCAGGCAAGGTGGGCGAGAAGTTTATTTTAAACAACTGCGGCGTATACAAAGTGTTTCTTGCGGTATTCAGCCCATTGGCTGCTGTGAGCGGAGCGGTTTCGGCAGGAATTTTAAGGCTGTTCGGCATTAAGTCCACAAACAAGGCAGACTCTGTCACTGAGCAAGAGATACTCATGATGGTGGACGCTGTAAACGAAACGGGCGGTATCGAGGAAAGTCAGGCGGAAATGATAAGCAACATTTTTGATTTTGACGATATTGAAGTTCGTGAAGTTATGACACACCGCACAGAAATGGTTGCCATAGAAGAAAATTCCACGCTTTCGGAGGCTGTGAAGCTTGTTATAGGCGAGGGCTTTTCGAGAATACCTGTTTACTGCGACAATGCCGACAACATAAGTGGTGTTATATTCGCAAAGGACTTGCTCAGGCTGGTTTTTGAAGAGGATAAAAAAGAACGTCCTGTAAAGGAGTTTATGAGAGATATAACCTTTGTGCCTGAAAGCAACAAGTGTGGTGAGCTTTTCAAAGAGTTCACTGAAGATAAGACACAGATAGCAGTTGTGGTGGACGATTACGGCGGAACAGCCGGTATCATTACTATGGAGGATCTGCTTGAAACTATCGTGGGTAGTATTCAGGACGAATATGATGATGAAACAGAGGAGATACAGAAGGTATCTTCTGACTGCTATGATATGGTAGGCACAGCAGCGTTTGACGACGTTATGGAGGCTCTTGGCAAGGAGTATCACGGCGAGGTGGATTATGACACTATAGGCGGATTCGTTATGGACCTGCTGGGTCATGTGCCTGAGGATAACGAAAAGGTGACAGTGCATTGGGAAAACGTGGAGTTCAAAGTGCTGTCGATACATGAAAAGAAAATAGAACGGCTCAGGGCAGTGATAAAAAGAGATAATGAAGAGGTCACTGACTAAGGGCTGAAAGATACAGACAGAATTTTGTGTAAAAATCGAGGACAAAAATTGAAAAAAAAGAAAATGGTCGCCGCACTCACAGCGGCAGTGCTTATCTGCACATCTGGGTGCAGCTTAGGCGGAACGGGAGAGAAAAATAAAAACCGTTCAAAAAATACTTTTGTGAACACTCATGCGTATGTTGAAGCCAGTTCGGAAAGACATACTGAAACAGGGCTTGACAGCAGAAATGAGAGTTTTACGGCACTTGAGATACCTGACACGGCAGAGTATATCGCCGATTTTCTTTGTGCTGACGAAAAACGCGTGTTTTCACAGCTTTACAAAGGGCTGAGCGAATTTGAAAGCTCTGTGGAGCTGGCTGAGGGAGTTATAAGCAAGGACGATATCGGCGCATTTATCTCCATGCTTACCTCGGCGTGTCCTTATATCGATTATATAGGTTCACAGTATACTATCTGCATTGACGGAGATGGATATGTGACATCTGTGGAGGTCACATATGACAAGACCGCTGAGGAAGCGCAGGCTGAGAAAGAAAAGCTGGATAAAAAGGTCGGGGAGATACTTGCAGGCATTGAGCAGGGCTGGTCGGATTATGACAAGGTGCTGTATTTCCACGACAGCATAATTCTTGAGTGTAACTATGACGATACAGCAAAAAATTGCTATTCTGCATATGGCTGTCTTGTAGAGGGTAAGGCTGTGTGCGAGGGGTATGCAAAGGCTATGCAGATACTTTGCACTAAGGCAGGTATAAAGTGCATACCTGTGGCAGGCAAAGCCTATGACGGCGGAGCTGTTCAGCCACATTTGTGGAACAAGGTCATGATAGACGGTGAATGGACGAATGTTGACCTCACTTGGGACGATCCTGTGACAGACGCAGGGGAGGACTATATCCGCTATGACTATTTTGGCATCACTGACGCCGAGTGTGCAAAAGACCATACAGCGGACGACAACAAGTTTTTGAACTATCCTGAGGCATTTTCCACGGGGGCAAATTATTACAGAAGAAACGGTCTGTATGCTCAAAGCGGTGATGATGTCGTTCAGATGATGTGCCGTTCTGTGGCGGAAGCAATGACTGACAGTGGATATGCAAGACTAAAATGTGCTGACAGTGAAATGTATGACAAGGCTGTGGATACTCTCTTTGATGAGAATAGCGGTGTTATCTTTGACGTGCTGAGGCGTGCGTACAGTCAGGCTGGGGGAGATTGGTCTACCTCGAAATATGCAGTGATAAAAAATGATGAACTGTATACTATCACAATAATACTTTACAAAAATGAATAATTTTCTCAAAAGCAAAAAATATGCTCAAATGTGTTGAAATTTGCGGCGCTTTGTGATATAATGAATGTATTAATGCGATAAAATATGATATTTTGGATATATCTCGGAAAGGAATGTTATTTTTAGTATGAGCAGTGCTACTAAGCAGAAGTCATCAGCAGGCAAGAACGTGCTGATATTCTTTATTGTTTTTATTATTCTGGAAATGCTTATAGTTGTGGGAGTGGGACGTGTTTTCAAAAACAAGAACGTTACACCGAGCATTGCAGGCTACAGCCTGTACATAATGAATGGTGACGGCATGGGTGACAGAGTTCCTGACGGCGCACTTGTTATCACATCGAACATGACCCCTAGCACTGACAAGATAGGCGAGGCGGTTGTGTGCGAGAACGTGCCTGATATTGGAACAAGCGTGTTCTGGCTTTATGACATCACTTCAACTGACGATAACAACGGCGTTGTTTACACTGTTTATCAGGAAAAAGACCCTGCAAAGCTTTATGAGATAAGCTCAAAGAACGTTGTGGGCGTAGCTTCTACATATTACATGACAGCAGGCAAGGTGCTTACGTTCATGTCGTCAACATTCGGCATGATAGTGTGCGCTGTTGTTCCTATATTCCTGCTCGTTGTTATCGAGCTTATAATTGCTATCGCTACTCATTCTTCAGATGATGAGGAAGAGGACGATGACGAGGAAGAACCTGCAGAGAGCGTTACTCTTGACGATTTCCTGTTCGGCGGCGAGAACGAGGGCGAGCAGATCGCAAAACATCGCAAGCACGTTGACGACGAGATAGCTTCTCACCACAAGGCTGAGCCTGAGGGCGAAGAGAAGGCTGAAACGGAGGAAGTTATCGAGGAAGTAGAAGAGGTAGAGGAAACTATATTTGAAAGACCTGCGGAAAAGGAAGAGCGTGCTGAGATAGACCGTTCTTACTACGAGAGAGCTTCACAGCTTCTTGACGAGGCGGCTTCAACTGAGGGTACTGTAGCCCCTGAGCCTGAGAAAAAACCTGTGCCAAAGGCAAAACCTGCGGCAAAGCCTGCACAGCAGACAAAGACAGCGTCAGCTTCCTTGGAGGAACTTATGAAGCTTATGGAGCAGGAGCAGGAAAAGCTCAAAAAACAGCTTGATAAAAAATAATTCTTGAAAAAAATTTATCCGTCGGGCGTGTGGCTCGGCGGATTTTTTTGAGGGGAAGCCTGATGAAAAAAGCCCATTTCAAGGCAAAAAATGCGGTTTTGATGTTGCAAATGCACATAAGTTTTTAAAAATATCGGACTAGCATTGTAAAATGATACAAAACATAAAAAATATCAAAAAAAGTGTTGACAAACAGGGTGGGATAGTGTATAATAGATACTGTTGTGAGGGACACAACAAAACAAAGTCCTGAAAACAACAAACCAGCTAAAAGGGAGCATAGCTCAGCTGGGAGAGCATCTGCCTTACAAGCAGAGGGTCACAGGTTCGAGCCCTGTTGTTCCCACCAATTATTTCGTGACAGGTAAAGAGATTTGCCTGTCAACGATAATAATTATTCTTCATTCTCGGAGAGCTGAACTCGAAAAGTTTGAAGTTATTTTTTTCAATGGCCGGGTAGTTCAGCTGGTTAGAACGCTAGCCTGTCACGCTAGAGGTCGTGGGTTCGAGCCCCATTCCGGTCGCCATTGTTTTGCTTCTGTAGCTCAGTCGGTAGAGCAGAGGACTGAAAATCCTCGTGTCGATGGTTCGATTCCGTCCGGAAGCACCAAATGCGGATTTAGCTCATCTGGTAGAGCGCCACCTTGCCAAGGTGGAGGTAGCGAGTTCGAGCCTCGTAATCCGCTCCAAAAAAAGTCCTTACGATGAGTAAGGACTTCATATTTTTTGCGGGTTTATTTCAATTACCAGAATACTTTTCTTCCTGAAAGGAGATGGAGGTGCGACCCCTCTGACCCGCTCCAGTAACGCCTTGCTTTTTAGCAGGGCGATTTTTTATGTCTGCGTGTTGGCGGAGGTGCTGCAAAGTGCGTAAATAGGCGGCTTGACTGACAGTCCAGCTCGATTTTGTTGACTTTTTCAAAGCCGTGGGCTATAATGTTGACCATAGAGAGCGCACTCTGAATTATGCTGAAAGGTGACGATGAAAATGGAAGATAAATCTACACTGGGGAAATTTATTCAGACAAAAAGGAAAGAACTTGGCTTATCACAGAAAGAGCTTGCAAAGGCGCTTTATGTTACAGAGTCGGCTGTGTCAAAGTGGGAACGTGGTATATCTTATCCTGACATAACCATGATATCAGGCATATGCGAGGTCTTGCACATTTCTGAGCATGAGCTTTGCACTGCAAGCGAGGATCGTCAGCAGAGGGAAGCCGACCTTATGGTGAAAAGCTATAAACGCTTCGTTCGTGGGTATACTATCATAACAGGACTTTGCTATCTTGGAGCGATAATACCGAGCTTTATTTATAATGTGGCACATGGGGGCATTGGCTGGTTTATGGTGCTTATCACGTCGCTTATGCTGACGTTTTCTATTATAAATGTGCCTGTGCTTGTTAGGGAGAATAGGGCATTGTGGACGCTTGGGGCTTCAACAGTTTCGCTTATGCTTCTTTATGCCGCAGGCTGCGTTTATTCACACGGGGATTGGTTTGTTATGGCGGTTCTTGGAACTCTTCTGGGGGAAGCTGTCGTGTTTCTGCCTTTCGTACTGAGGAGTGATGTGTTTGAAAAGTATGCAGGAAACTGCAAGGGGTTTATTTGCATGGCAGCGGATTCTGTGCTGACCTTTGCTTGCGTTATTTATGGTACTCTGAAAAATGGTGACGTGGCAGACCTTCGTGACGGCATGGTCGCTACGGTAGCTTGCGTGGCATTGGTGTGGGCAGTGTTCCTTATCATAAGGTATCTAAAAGTGAATGGCTTTTTCAAGGGGGCGCTTTGCTTTGCGGCATCTGCGGTTTGGGTAGCGGTGATGACTGTGCTGAGCAATGCGTGGAACGGCATGGAACTGTCTGACATAATTTCACTGAAAGGTGCTGATAACAATCGCTATGATGTTATAGTCTGTATTTGTCTGATAGGCGTTGCAGCGGTGCTTGCTATTGCAGGGGCAGTGTTTAAGTTTGCGAGAAAGAGGTCGCAGGATAGGTAGTGCTGAGGAGATAAAAGAAAGATACAAAACGGATAGGGATAATTGCAACTATACAGAGATATTGGGACGTCGAGGGCGCCGTCCCCTACATAAATGTGATCGGAAATAGGAAATACTGCACTTGGGTGAAAGCTTGGGTGCGGTATTTTTATTTTGCTGTGAATATTTTACCCGTATATGTCAAAAATAATGCCAGAGGACTTATGCCGCCGATAGCATAAGACTGCCGTGGGCGCAACAGTGGCTGCGGAAATCATATCGGAGAAAGGTTTTGTGTGTATGAAAAAATTCAGTATCAGAAATTCACACGCAGGCAAGGCTCTGGGAGCGAAGGGTGTTTACATTACACTTGCGGCGTGCCTGTTGGCTCTTGGCGGTGCGGGTATAGCTGCATATAACAAGGCTATGGAGGATATCACCGACAATCTGACTATTTCGAGCGTTGACAGCACTGCGCCAAAGCAGGCTGATAACAAGAAAACGGACGTTAAAAAGGACGAAAGCTCCAAGCCGGATGTTGACATTCAGACGCAGCCAAATGTTATGCCTGTGAACGGTGAGATATTAGAGCCGTTTTCTAATGGCGAGCTTGTTAAGTCGGAAACTCTCGGCTACTGGAAAACCCATGATGGCGTTGATATCAAAGCTGACCTTGGCGGGCCTGTCAAGGCGATGAACAAGGGCACTGTTACAAAGATATGGGACGACCCTCTGTGGGGCAACTGCATGACTATCGACCATGGAAACGGCATTGTAGGACATTACTACAATCTGTCAAAGGAAATGTCCGTCAAGGAGGGCGACGAGGTGAATGCAGGGGAGGTCATAGGTGCTGTGGGCGACACTGCTCAGGCGGAAGCGGCAGAGCTTTCTCATTTGCACTTTGGCTTGAAAAAGAACGGTCAGTGGATAGACCCTATCGAGTTTATTGACCCTGCTGACAAATAAGCTTTCTTCATTTTGGTGCTTTGTAATACAAAGTGCTGATGTTATAATCCCCCATATAACGCCGCATCTGAAAATTTTCGGGTGCGGCGATACATATGTATTGCAGAATAGAGAGAATTGTGCTATAATTATACTTTAAGGCAATATTGCTGATGTTTTTACACAGAACATAGAGTGGTGGGACGCCGAGGGCGTCGTCCCCTACGGTCTGTTTTATATTGTGTGGATAATGTATAAATTATTGTGAGGTATAATAATGAAAAGCAAAAGAATCTATCCTGCGTTCACTATATCGAAAAAAGGGGAAATGTCCCTGAAAAACGGTCACCCATGGGTGTATTGTGACGAATTGAGAAACGAGCCTGAGGGCTTGAAAAACGGCGAGCTTTGCGATGTTTTCTCTGAAAAAGGCTCTTATCTTGGAACTGGTTTTCTCAGCCTTAACAGCAAGATAAGGATAAGGATCTTATCTGACAACGCAAATGAAAATTTCTCGGAAAACTTTTTCCGCAGACGTATCCGCTATGCTATAGATTACAGAAAAACTGTTATGGGCGATGATTTTTCGGCTTGCAGGCTTATTTTTGGTGAGGCTGACGGCATGCCGGGGCTTACTATCGACAAGTATGGAGATATACTTGTTTCGCAGGTGCTTTCCTACGGCATGGATATGATAAAGGATATGATATTCAGGCTTCTTGTTGAAGAGCTTGAAAAGGACGGAGTTAAAGTTTCGGGCATAATGGAGCGTAACGATGTCGCTATCAGAAAGCTGGAGGGCTTGGAGCAGTACAAGGGCTGGTATAGGGCTGAATTTCTCCCTGAGCCACCGTCAAATATCACTGAGATAACGGAAAATGGCATACGCTATGAGGTCGATGTTGAGAACGGTCAGAAAACTGGATTTTTCCTTGACCAGAAATATAACCGCCTTGCGGTGTCGAAGATAGCAAAGGGCAAGAAGGTCCTTGACTGCTTTACCCATACAGGTTCGTTCGCACTCAATGCGGCAATGGGCGGTGCAAGACACGTTACGGCGGTGGACGTTTCACAGTTCGCTGTTGATACGGCCAGGGAGAATGCTGAGAGAAACGGTTTGACGGACAGAATGGATTTTCTTTGCGCGGACGTTTTCGACCTGCTCCCGAAGCTTCTTGAGGAAAAGGCTGATTATGACATGATAATCCTTGACCCGCCTGCTTTCACAAAGAGCAGAAAGACAGTTGGAAGCGCTGAGAGGGGATACAAGGAGATAAACTACAGGGCAATGAGACTTCTGCCAAGGGGCGGATATCTTGCGACCTGCTCATGTTCGCATTTTATGGAGAACAGGCTGTTTGTGAAAATGGTAATGAGTGCTGCAAAGGACGCAGGCGTTCAGCTCAAGCTTATTGAAGCAAGACAGCAAGCCCCTGATCACCCGATACTTCTCAATGTGCCTGAAACAGATTATCTGAAATTTTATCTTTTTCAGGTGGTGTAGGTGTTGACAAATGCTTGCGGATATGCTATAATATAGTTGTTTAATAAACCTGATATATTTCAGCGAGTCTGCTGAGTTCGGACATAAGTAGCTTATTTTTCCGCAGTAATGCGGCTGCTTCCAGCCGACAAAATAGACATTTCAGCCCTGCTTTTTTCAGCAGGGCTTTTTATTTTACATTTTGCTGTTGACAAATGCTTGCGGATATGGTATGATATAGGTGGCTTAGAAATAAGCGTGGCGCACCCCGTTCAGCGCATTATAAATGTACGGCTTATGATATATTGCCGTTTGTCTGCGGTATCGGACATAAGTAGGTATTTTCTGCAGAGGCAGCTGCTTCCACCGACAAAATAGACATTTCAGCCCTGTTGTTTTTCAGCAGGGCTTTTTTATGTGTTGATATTTAAAAACTGTCATATTGCACATAAAAAGTGAGCAAATATTGTATAAGATTTTATGTATAAAAGTGAGAAAAACCTATGGTAATTTGGCTTTAAATCTGTTATAATATATATGTAACCGTGGGCGACGGGATAATTGTGTCCGCACGCTTCGGAATTCAAAAAATTTTTGGAGGTAAAAAACCAATGGCAAAGAAGTATTGTTATCTTTTCTCTGAGGGTAATGCCAACATGAGAGAGCTTCTCGGCGGTAAGGGTGCTAACCTTGCTGAGATGACAAATATCGGTCTCCCTGTTCCTCAGGGCTTTACGATCACAACGGAAGCTTGTACTCAGTATTATGAGGACAACCGTGAGATCAATCCTGAAATCATGGCAGAGATCAACGAGTACATTGTAAAGATGGAAGAGATCACAGGCAAGAAGTTCGGTGACAAGGAGAACCCACTCCTCGTTTCTGTACGTTCAGGTGCTAGAGCATCAATGCCTGGTATGATGGATACAATCCTTAACCTCGGTCTTAACGAAGAAGTTGTTGAGACTATCGCTGCTCAGTCTGGTAACCCAAGATGGGCTTGGGACTGCTACAGAAGATTCATTCAGATGTATTCTGACGTAGTTATGGAAGTTGGTAAGAAGTATTTTGAAGAGCTTATCGACGAGATGAAGGCTAAGAAGGGCGTTAAGCAGGACGTTGAGCTGAACGCTGAGGATCTTAAGGAACTGGCTAACCAGTTCAAGGCTGAGTACAAGTCTAAGATCGGTTCTGACTTCCCAACTGATCCTAAGGAGCAGCTCATGGGCGCTATCAAGGCTGTATTCCGTTCATGGGATAACCCAAGAGCTAACGTATACAGAAGAGATAACGATATCCCTTATTCATGGGGTACAGCAGTAAACGTTCAGTCCATGGCATTCGGTAACATGGGTGACGACTGCGGTACAGGTGTTGCATTCACAAGAGACCCAGCTACAGGTGCTAAGGGTCTGTTCGGTGAGTTCCTTACAAACGCACAGGGCGAGGACGTTGTTGCCGGTGTTCGTACACCAATGCACATCTCTGAAATGGAGCAGAAGTTCCCAGAGGCATTCGCTGAGTTCAACAAGGTTTGTAAGACACTTGAAGATCACTACAGAGATATGCAGGATATGGAGTTCACTGTTGAGCACGGTAAGCTTTATATGCTTCAGACAAGAAATGGTAAGAGAACTGCACAGGCTGCTCTTAAGATCGCTTGTGACCTCGTTGATGAGGGCATGAGAACTGAGGAAGAGGCTGTTGCAATGATCGACCCAAGAAACCTCGATACACTTCTTCACCCACAGTTTGACGCAAAGGCACTCAAGGCTGCTACTCCTATGGGCAAGGGTCTTGGCGCTTCTCCTGGAGCTGCTTGTGGTAAGATCGTATTCACAGCTGATGACGCTGAGGCTTGGAACGAGAGAGGCGAGAAGGTCGTTCTCGTAAGACTTGAGACATCACCTGAGGACATCACAGGTATGAAGGCTTCACAGGGTATCCTTACAGTTAGAGGCGGTATGACATCACACGCTGCCGTTGTTGCTCGTGGTATGGGTACATGCTGCGTATCTGGCTGCTCAGATATCGTTATGGACGAGGCTAACAAGAAGTTCACACTCGCAGGCAAGGAGTTCCACGAGGGTGACTATATTTCAATCGACGGTTCAACAGGTAACATCTATGATGGTATCATTCCAACTGTTGACGCTACGATCGCCGGCGAGTTCGGCAGAATCATGGGCTGGGCTGACAAGTTCAGAACAATGAAGGTTAGAACAAACGCAGATACTCCTGCTGACGCTAAGAAGGCAAGAGAGCTGGGTGCTGAGGGTATCGGTCTTTGCCGTACAGAGCACATGTTCTTTGATCCTGAGAGAATCGCTGCATTCAGAGAGATGATCTGCTCAGACACAGTTGAAGAGAGAGAAGCTGCTCTTGCTAAGATCGAGCCAATGCAGCAGGCTGACTTCGAGGCTCTTTATGAGGCACTTGAGGGTAACCCTGTTACTATCAGATTCCTTGACCCACCACTTCACGAGTTCGTACCAACAGAAGAGGCTGATATCGAGGCTCTTGCTAAGGCACAGAACAAGCCTGTTGAGACTATCAAGGCTATCATCGCTTCACTCCACGAGTTCAACCCAATGATGGGTCACCGTGGCTGCCGTCTTGCAGTAACATATCCTGAGATCGCTAAGATGCAGACAAAGGCTGTTATCAAGGCTGCAATCAACGTTAAGAAGAATCACCCAGACTGGACAGTTAAGCCTGAGATCATGATCCCACTGGTAAATGATATCAAGGAACTTAAGTATGTTAAGAAGTTCGTTGTTGAGACTGCTGACGCTGAGATCAAGGCTGCTGGTTCTGACCTTGAGTACGAGGTTGGTACAATGATCGAGATCCCAAGAGCTGCTCTTACAGCTGACGAGATCGCTAAGGAAGCTGACTTCTTCTGCTTCGGTACAAACGACCTTACACAGATGACATTCGGTTTCTCAAGAGATGACGCTGGTAAGTTCCTCAATGCTTACTATGATGCAAAGATCTACGAGAACGATCCATTTGCTAAGCTCGACCAGAACGGCGTAGGCAAGCTTATGGAAATGGCTCTTGAACTTGGTAAGCCAGTTAATCCAAAGCTCCACTGCGGTATCTGCGGTGAGCACGGCGGCGACCCAACATCTGTTGAGTTCTGCAACAAGATCGGTCTTGACTATGTATCTTGCTCACCATTCAGAGTTCCAATTGCTAGACTTGCTGCTGCACAGGCTGCTATTGCACAGAAATAAGCGAAATTTACAACTGCCCTTATATGAGTACACCTTTGGCTTTGAGGAAACTCAGCACTACCGAAAAGCACAGGGATCGTATCTCAGACGAAACCAATGGGAAGATTTGACCATTAAGGTTTGGGTGAATGTATAAATATGCTGATAAAACCTCCGTAGTTTAACTGCGGAGGTTTTGTGTTGTGATATAAGCAAAAACAATCATCAATTGTATAAGTCCTATCATTTTCAATAAGACCTTTAAATCCTTTAAATTTGCCGTTTGAGCGGATTTTTGAGTTGACTTGCGGTATTTTTGGTTGTATAATATAAATATATATCATAAAAGCGGTGATGTTTGTGGGCAAGAAAACACCCGAGCAAATCAGCTACAATATGAAACAAGTAAAAAGTAAAGGCTCGAAAATAGAAGTTATGCTGATGAAAGAACTGTGGTCGAGAGGATTGCGTTACCGTAAGAATGTCAAATCGGTTTATGGTAAACCCGACATTGCTTTTATTTGCAAGAAAGTAGCTGTGTTTTGCGACAGCGAATTTTGGCACGGATATAATTGGGAAGAACGCAAGCACGATTTCAAATCAAATCAAGAGTTCTGGATTTCAAAGATTGAGAGGAATATTGAACGTGACCGTGAGGTGACAGCAAAACTTGAGTTGGACGGCTGGACGGTCTTGCGATTTTGGGGCAAAGATATAAAAAAGAACTTGACCGAGTGTGCGGATATTGTGGAAAAAGCGGTAAGAAATAATGGGTAAACCTACGGTAGTAAGCTTGTTTTCGGGTATCGGTGGGATAGACCTTGCCTTTAAGCAGGTAGGATTTGAAATAATTTGGGCGAATGATATTGATAAGTTTGCCTGCGTCACATACCTAAACAACTTTGCCGATACCGATATTGTCTGTGCCGATATTTCACAGATCAGTGCAGAAAGAATTCCTAAAGCTGATGTTTTGGTTGCGGGGTTCCCCTGCCAAAGTTTTTCCCTTATGGGATATCAGCGTGGTTTTAAAGACCCAAGAGGTAATCTGTTCTTTGAAATTGCACGTGTTGCTGATGCAATAAAACCGAAAGTGATTTTCCTTGAAAATGTTCGTAACTTGATTTACCATGACAATGGTCGGACGTTTATAACGATTTTCAATACGCTTGCCGAACTCGGATATGAAGTCAAATATGATGTAGAAAATGCCTGCACGCATGGAAACATTCCGCAGGAACGCAGACGAACATTTATAGTTGCTTTTCTCAATCTTGAAATGCTTGATAGGTTTTCATTCCCCAAAGAAATAGAATTAACCAAAAGCATAGATAGTATTATCAACCGTTCAATTAAGCATAATGATATTTATTACTATAGTTTGGACAGCAAGTATTACACTTTGCTAAATAGCCGAATTATTGATAAAACAGGAATATACCGCATTGATGACAGCGGTGTGGCCAAAAAGAAATATGATATATCACCCACGCTCAAAGCAAATATGGGGACATATCATGACAGAGTTCCGATTATCAGAGATGACTACGGAATAAGAAAGTTGACACCATATGAATGTTTGGCATTACAAGGTTTCTCGGATGATTTTAAGTTTTCGGGTGTTCCGATAGAGCAAGCATATAAGCAGTGCGGAAATACGGTATGTGTTCCCGTTGTAAAAAGGATTGTCGACCATATTTACAAAGCATTAAAGGAGTAATTTAAAATGAGCAGAAAATACAAAACAATAGATTTATGTGCCGGTATCGGAGGTATTCGCAGAGGTTTCGAACTGGCAGGATGTTTTAAAAATGTATTGTCTGCTGAGATAGATAAGAATGCTTGCCTTACATACGAGCATCTGTATGGCGAAAATCCTATGCATGATATTACAACCGAAGAATTCAAGCAAAAGGTTGTCAACACGTCTTATGATGTGCTCCTCGCAGGATTTCCTTGCCAAGCATTCAGCCGTGCCGGTAAGCAGGAAGGTTTCCTTGATAAGACAAGAGGAACTCTTTTCTTTGATATTGCCGAAATAATAAAGCGTTCCAACCCAAAAGCTTTTATGCTTGAGAATGTGGATAACCTCATAACTCATCAAAAAGGACAGACATTTGCAACGATTATTGATGTTCTCGTAAACGGTTTGAATTATAAAGTTATCGGAGTGGTTAAGGACGAGCAGACAGGAAAGCTTGTATATGTTCCAAAAAATTTTGTTAGGAACTCAAGAAATTTCGGAGTTCCACAAAACAGACCTAGAGTTTACATAATGGGATTCAGCAGAGATTATTATGGAGATGCCGTTGATAATCTTCCAAACGAACTTCCGATTTGCAGAAAAAAGCCTATATATGAAGACCTTCGCAACTTACTGGAAATGGATGCCGATGACAAGTATTTTCTGTCTTCGGGTTATGTGGAAACACTTGAACGTCATAAGGCAAGACACGAAAGCAAGGGAAACGGCTTCGGATATAAAATCGTAAACCTTCCCGAGATTGAACACCCTGTTTCCAATGCTATTCTTGCGACAGGCGGCTCTGGTAAAGAACGAAATCTCGTTATTGACCCCAAAGAAGGTGTTGCAGGTAAGGTTGTTACTTCAAAGCAGACTCCACTCAATGACAAAGGTATCAGAGCTATGACACCGAGAGAATGGGGAAAGTTGCAAGGCTTTGTGAATTACGCTTTCATTGACAAAAAAACGGGAGAAGATAAGTTCAGTTTCCCCGAGAAACTTGCCGACGGTCCAAAATACAAGCAGTTTGGCAATGCTGTTACAATTCCGGCTGTCGAGGAAATGGCTAAGTTTATGAAGAAGTGTTTGAAACAGCTGGAATAAATTCAATAAGGGAGATAAGTTTTATGGCAACCAAAAACAAATTACGAGAATATCATATAGTAAAAGCAAAATCTAAATCAAGTGTCATATTTACTGAACATATTTCTGATGATTTTACAACAATATCGGCAGCAAGCCCATCAAAGTATGTTAAATATTGTTGGGCGAAATATGAGTCATACGCTTCGACTCAAAAGCAGAATAATGCCATGAACGGAAAGGTATTTGAATTAATTATCGAAACTTGTCTGTTTAGAGAAAAGATTACACCAATGTTTTTGCAAGCAAAGGTTACTTTTGTTCCAAATGTCGATTTTGATGTGATATGTTTTACAGAAGAACAATATCCTATTGCAATAAGTTTGAAAACAAGTTTAAGAGAAAGATATAAACAAGCCGACTTGGAGGCTATAGCACTGAAATATGTACACAGAAATGCCAAAAATTACTTGATTATGTTAAAGTCGGATGAAACAGCATCTTTGAAACAAAAGCTTAAAAAAGGGGAACTTTTGGGAATCAATGAGGTAATTGCCGCCGATGATGTTGAATTTGATGAATTTGTTGATAATATGAAGAAAAACAAATATATCAATCCTGGGAAAGTAGATATCATCACTGGAAATCTTGTGAAATAATGGAGGTGACAACGGATGACAGGAAATATCGGCGAATGGAGCGAACTTTACACTTTGTTTAAACTGCTTGCGGACGGAAAGTTATATGCTGCAGATGCAAATACAAATAAGATACCCGAAATATATTATGATGTTCTGAAAGTAATACGTGCACAGAAAAGCGACAAACTTGAATATTGTCGTGAATCTGAAGTAAAGATTGTTAACGCTGAAAATGGCAAAGTCATTTGTTCTGTTCCTATTGAAAAATTCATTGAACAGACGGATATTCTGCTAAATGGATTAAAGGGTCAAAAGAAAGCCAAAGGGGCATTTGAATTACCCGAGGTATGGAGTTTTGCGGAATCAATAAAGTGCAAAACTTTGAAAGCCAAATCACAGGATAAAGCGGATATTGTGCTTATGGTACATGACATTATGTGTGGCAGAGACGATACTTTTGGCTTCAGCATTAAATCACAGCTTGGAAGTCCGTCAACCTTGTTTAATGCTTCGGGAGCTACAAACTTTATATTTAAATTGAATGGACATATGATGACCGAAGAGGAAAAATCTATTTTCCATGGATACAAGTATTTTAAGGATAAGTTTGATTATCTTAAATCACTGGGTGGCAGTGTTGAATTTTTCAATACCGAAAACGAAATTCTTAACTTCAATCTGAAAATGGTTATGCCGGAAATGCCGAAAGTTTTTGCGGAAATGATGAAAGTTTACTTTGAAGGACAAACAAGTTCAGTTTCCGAGTTAACCGACATTGTGGCTGGATCTAATGTTGTTCACACGCTTGACAACAAGGTCTTTCTGCGTCACAAAGTAAAAGAATTACTCACAAATATAGCACTCGGAATGGTACCAAATACCCTGTGGACTGGAGATTATGAGGCTACAGGAGGATATATCATTGTTAAAGAAGACGGAGATGTTGTATGTTACCACATTTACAATCATAATGCCTTTAAAAATTATCTTTACGCCAATACTAGATTTGATACGCCGAGCAAAAGCAAACATGGATTCGGTACGATTTATGAGAAGGACGGAGAACAGTATTTAAAGCTAAATGTGCAGATTAGATTTTTGAAATAGATAATATGATTCTTGGGAGGTATTAAAATGTTCAATTCGATTGAAATCAATTCTGATAGTCAATATAAACTATTAAACATAGAAGAAAGTCAATATTGTGATGTTAAATCAGAAATGATAGACCCCTCAAAATTATCTCAAACTATATCCGCATTTGCGAATGCAAGCGGAGGAGATATTTATGTTGGAATAAACGAAAACACTCATACCAAGGAACGTTATTTCGGTGGATTTATTAGTATAGAAGAAACTAATAAATATATACAAGTTATGGAGTCACTTGAGGGATTAAACGCAAATTATGACATAACATATCTGCATATCAAAAACAATCATTATCTTATGCAGATAACAGTATTTAAGACAAATTCAATAGTAAAATCCTCGGATAGTACAATCTATATAAGAAAAGGTGCACAAAACATTAAAATAAATGACCCTGATAAAATTAAACGATTGGAAATTGATAAGGGAATATTTCCTTATGAAAATGAGACAGTCCCAGAATCGGATATCCAAGATGCTATAGGTTCAAAGATATATGACATATTTTATCATGCTGTTATTCCTAATATAGAAAAATACACTTGGTTAAGAACACAAAAATTATGTATAGATTCTAATTTAAACATAGCTGGTGTTATGTTATTTACCGACGAACCACAAATCGTGTTACCAAAACGTTCAGCCATAAAAATATTTAGATATAAAACAACTAAAACAGGTAGCAGAGATACACTTGACGGCAATCCAATAACAATTGAAGGAAGTGCATATGATCAAATATACGCTTCGGTACAAAAAGTTAAATCAATTATCGAATCAATAAAGAAGTTTGATACTACTTTTAGTGATATATCATATCCTGAAACTACTATTCACGAAATCATAACCAATGCTGTTCTTCACAGAGATTACAGCATTGCCAAAGATATTCAAGTCAGAATATATGATAACAGAGTCGAAGTGGAAAGTCCTGGAAAGTTAGCAGGTCATATCACATTAAAGAATATATTGTTTGAGCAATTTGCAAGAAATCCAAAAATTGTAAGACTCATAAACAAATTTCCTAATCCGCCAAACAAAGATGTTGGAGAAGGTCTTAATACGGCTTTTAAAGCAATGAAGGAATTAAGACTAAAGCAGCCGGAAATCATTGAAACCGAAACATCTGTTATTGTAATAATAAAACACGAAAAGCTTTCTTCGCCAGAAGAAACAATTATGAATTACATGAAAAGTCATAGTGAAATCACCAATAAAATTGGCAGAGAAATAACAGGAATTGAATCTGAAAACGTTATGAAACGGGTTTTCTGGAAATTGAGAGATGCCCAAATGTTAGAAATGATACCAAATCGAAAAGGAAGTAAGTCAGCTTGGCAATTAGTTCAAGGAGCTAATGTAGATGAGTATATAGAACGAGAGCAATTGGAGTATGAACAATTGTCATTATTCGAAGAATGATTATTGTGATTTTTAGGTAAATGCATTTTATATAACTCAAATTAATTGGTAGATTCACTATAAAAACATAAACTAAGAAGGTGTTTTTTTGTATAAGCAAAGTGATTTTTCCAATTGGATGAAGCAAACGACAAAGTTATCCGATGCTTCAATATACAAATACATGCTTGCAGTCGGAAACATTTCCAAGGATATGCAATCAGAAAATGTTATAACAAAAGAATTGATTGAAATGAATCTTGCAGAACTTGATACAGTTATACCGATAATTCTGAACAATAAATATTTTATCGAGAAAAATACTCGTGGAAATAATATGTATAGCAACGCTTTAAAGCAATTTAGAGGTTTTGTTGCAACAATTGATGACAGAGAAATCAGCTATAAATCAATTATAGACAGCATAGAAAAGGATAACCGTTTGTCTGTTACCGAACGTGATTCATTGATACATTCAAGAATTGGACAGGGTCAATTTCGTGACAACCTTTTGAAAAAGTATTCTTCTTCGTGTATTGTAACAGGAATTAACCTTAAGAGAGTGCTCGTTGCAAGTCATATTAAACCGTGGTCAGTCAGTAACAATCAAGAACGTTTGAGCTGTGAAAACGGATTTCTATTGAGTGCAACGTTTGACCGTCTTTTTGATAGTGGATTTATTTCGTTTAAAGATGATGGTACTATGATTATTTCTCATTATGTCGATTATTCAAATAGGTCACGACTGCATATTTCAAATGATACTAAGGTGAATTTATTGGCTTCATCTGAATTGTTACATAATCTTGAATATCATAGAGATGTAATTTTTATAAGGTAGCCATAAAACAAGGTTTTATAAGCCAAAGCTACTTTTGTCAATAAAAAACTGAGTGCTTGTCTGTCAACTGCATCTAATATGAAGTTTCAATGATAGCATATTTAAATTAATAGGAGAGGTTTGTATATGTAACTACAAGGGACTGCTGCAGCTGTAACAGTCCCTGTTTTTAAATCCGTATAATTGAGATTTGACTAATTCGGATTATAATATTAGTTTTCTTGTAATGAAACTGTTCATCACTTCCCCTCAAAACTGTTATCCAACCATATTTTAAACTCTTCAAAAGTAATCTGACCATCAATGCACTCGTCACGTTTCAGCATAGCTTGATATTTCCACTTTTTAAAAGCAGCCGGTTTCATACTTCCGGTTTTGCTTCTTGCATAAAACCTTTTGTAATACCTTGAGTAAAGCTTAACAGCATCATTACTGTGAGTTTTCTCAAGGTATTTTTTTCGTGACGCAAGCGTCTGACAATTGAACGTTTCTCCGTCGGGAATTCTGTTACAATACTGTGTGTTGTAATTGCCTTTGATAATAAAATATTTTCCGCAGTAACCGCATCGTTTGATTTTAGCATTTGCCACCAGCATTTCCTTGAAGGCGAGCATTAACAAATCCTCTACTGTACTGCAAAGATAGACAACCTCAACACCTCGTCCTACGACATCGGGTAACAGCGATGTTAATGCATCAAGACCGTAATCTTTTTCAAACGGACTTGCAAATTCATTTGTGATTTTCATTATTACAGAATTGTCTCCATGCTCCTTCGCCAGTACCATTGCATCGCTTACTTCCTCGGAACTGTATTTTGCATAAACTTGTTCACCGATTCTTCTTGCCATAGCTACTGTATGTTTTGACAGCGTATCTAAATAATTATTCTTGATATGTTCAAAAGCAAATTTTTGTGTAAGCGTTTGTGGGAACGGTCTTTCAGGATAGATTTCATTGAAAAGCATCAGTCTTTGTGCCGCAGTATACTGACTGAATTCATCGGGATAAAAATCCTTGTCAAAGCAAAACATTGATAACTTTTGAAACTGCCGCTGAACGTCATACAGATATGTATGATATTGAACAGAACCTTGTTCGTCAAATATACTGGGCTCTGTCATCTTGCAGTAAGCGTGACTTTCAAGTTCGTCAACAGGCATTTCTATAAACTTCAAAAACTCTTCTACATATTCACTCTTTCTCTGATCATCAATCGTGAACTTAATATTAAACTGCAGCTCGTCTGTATTAACGCTCACTTCAAGTTTTTGTTCACTGAAAGCAATACTGCGATTGCTTTTGCGAATGTCATAATATTTATCCGCATTTTCAAAATCAAATTCTTCGTATTTCATAGCGTACCTCGATAAATCCTTTTTATTTATTATATATCCGCATTCAGGTTTTGTCAACTGTATTTTAGAAAATCAATATTTTCTAAAATCCGATAAGTAACATCATTCGACAGAAAATGCGACCAAAGTCTTTACAAACATATTTCGAGGTGTTATTATATATATGCATCAATGGAAAATATTCGGTTTAAGAATAACATTTTCTATAGTATCTTGAAAATTGAATCTCACGCATGAGAGATACCAAGCAGCGAAGTCCAGCGAAGATCGTGCAGGAGGAGCAGGAGCGTACCAAGCATGGAAAAACGTCCTTAAATCAAACAAGGCTTTCTGACAGGAACTGTACTGTTGTGGGGCAGAAGAAAAAAATAAAAATGAAAAAACGAAAGGAAGATGCATATGAAAACCGTCAACAATAAATTCTACAGAAGATATATTGAACCGACATTTCCGGCAGCAATATACGATGACATCACACCTCAGGAGTTCATGGTGATGACTGTACTTTACAGCGACTACGATTACGATGAAAAGTGTGCGACGGTAAGTCGCAGAGATATTGCCCAGACCTGTAATATGTCCGTGAGAAACATCGACCGCATACTTAGTCAGCTTGTAAAGAAAGATCTCATAAGAGTGCAGAAACGTTATGCGCCAAGCGGCAGGCAGATAGAAAATTCCTACAAGCTGATATATCGTGATTACAGATCATGAATTGCGATACCCTCTGTGTCACTGTGCTATACCTTTAAGGATTAATACTAACTAATATTAATAATGGCAGAAGAAAGAATGATATGAAGTTATCAAAGATTGATTGATGATGCATGACGAATAGAATCGGCGGATTGATTTGCTGATTAACAGTCCGCCTTTTCTCTTTTGCAAATTAAAAAGGAGATGTGCAAAAGAGAAAAAAGTGTAATTAATTTAATCGCAACATAACGGCGATTTGTGCCCTCCTAGCTCACACTAGAGTAAACATACCACCGTAAACGGTATAAGCTCACACAAGCGATTTGTGAGCGGTTTACGAGGGGAAAAACGAGAGGTTCGGAAATCAGTTAAAAAGCACATCGGAAACCGGATATGTTGGTTATGCACAAATTTCCGATTTGCCGCATGACGATGAAAGTGAAATATTTCATTGCAGGTTAAAGTCATGGCGTCTGAAGCCGCCATGACCCTCACAGCGGACAGCAAAGCTGACCGCAAATGTGCCGTAAATACGCAGTCTTCACACAG
>NZ_QTXU01000011.1:0-88060 GCF_003461785.1 Ruminococcus sp. AM43-6 | reverse complement strand
ATATCATATTAGCTAAGCTTTGTCAAGACTTTTCTTTGTGAACTTTTTATGAAGTTCTTCTCGAGCTACTCCTTAGGTCTATCCTGTTCTCCCGAACCTTTTACCTTCGTTTCGCTTCTTTCTTTATCGCTCTCTCTCGAGGCGACTTGTTTATTTTATCACTTTTATGCCTTTTTGTCAAGCGTTTTGTACCGTTTCTATGTTTTTTATAGATATTTTCATTATTTTGCACAGAAACAGTACAAAACTTACACAATATTGACGATCAGAAGAACGTCGAATATATCTTTGACTCGCCTACATGATAAACTACCCCATCATTGAACGCAAATACAACTGTTAGAGTAAAAGTACCCTTGCTGTCTGTAAAAGCGCCGTTCTGCGAATGTACAGTAAGCGTCCTGCACTCATTAGTATAATTAACGCCGAATGTCTTATTCACTTCCTCTATAGTCGATCCAGTATTTATTCCGCCTATAGAGAACTCAGGACAATTATCCAAAAACAATCCCATAACATCACATTCACTTGCCTTAGCTTCTTCATAAGTATAATTGTCAATGGTCATGCTTCCTGAATATCCTGTTGCACCATTGCTGAAGAAAGTTTCCATATCATCTTCCGCTATCACATAATTCTTCGGGTCAACGCTCTCAGAATAACCACCTAAACCTGCCGCCCAAAGGCCCATATCCGCTACATCACTATACTTTGCAGGAAACGCAAACGCCTTGCCCTTTAACGTCATATCAAAAAGCCTTTCGTCCTGCACATATATCTCAGGGTATACAGGGTCTTTGTCATCGAACTCTATAGGGTCTTCCGTTTCATTTTTGGACGATGTGGTCTCCGATTTGCTGTCGTTTGCATTACTATCTGTATTTTCTGTATTACTATTGTCTGAAATAATTCCGCCATTGTTGTCACTTATGTGGTCATTGTCTGTTATGTGCGTATTTCCACCCATATTGTTGTCTGTATTGGGCGTATCGTCCGTCTTGCCGTTGTCGATCTTCGAATCGTGTGTACTGTCGGCAATGCTTTCCTCTGTTTCGCCACCAGCTACTGTCTGATTTTCGTCAGAGCCGTTCCCATTTCTATTTATAAGGTCAGGCGACCAACTGTCATTGTACTGCACTGATGAACTGCCGCTTGTCTTTATGCTGTTTTTATCAGTTTTGCTGTCGGATAAAAACAGACCTGCTCCAACTGCCACGCACAGTGCCGCCGCACATACTCCGCCTATCCACATAGGTTTCCTGCTTACCGCCGCAGTATTGTTGAGCTTATTTTTCAATTCCTCGACCTGCTCTTCATCAGGCTCTATCTGCTCTTTCATGCCTCTGAAAAATTCCTTATTCATAGAAATATCCTCCTTTCAGCTTTTCTTTCAACATTTCTCTTGCCCTTGTAAGCTGCATTCTCACCGTTCCACTGCGTACTTTCATTATCTTTGCTATCTCATCAGTAGACACCTCTTCAAAATAGTAAAGATAGACCACCATTCTGTATTTTTCAGGCAGTTCCGTTACAGCACAGAAAACATCATTTTCCTCACGGCTTCTGAAAAAGCTTACCTCTTCCTTTCTTTCTTCAAGGGGAACTGTACGCCTGCGCCAGCTTGACAATGTTATCTTTTTGCACTGATTGAGAGTAGTCCTGATAAGCCAGAACTTCTCCTCATCATTGTCCTTGACTGTTATCCCCTTTCGATAAGCTGCAAGAAACACTTCCTGAAAAACATCGTCTGCATCTGCTTTTGAGCCAAGACGTGCTATAGCGATTCCATAAACGGTACTTTTATATTTATCTATAAGCCTGTCTATCTCTGAAGGCGTATTTTTCAAACTGACGTCCATTTGATCACCCCTTTATAATAAATACTTATTCTCTCCCGAAATGTCACAAAAATAAGAATTTTTTCAAAAGCCGCCTGAGCATATGCCCAGACGGCTCAACTTTCTTTAGAACATTCCCTGCTCCTCTGCAGCAGACGGCACATATTCCTCGTTCTCGATTATATAGTCCACCACTCTGCAATAGAAATCTGTAGGATTCATCTGAATTTTCGATTTTATATAATTTGCCTGCTCCTGATCAGGTGCGTAAAGAGTTATGTCCATAAGCACCATATCATCGTCACAGCAGCGGCAATGCACGTTATAACCACGCTTTGCAGGCTTTATATCAAAGCTTACGTCACGATCGTTTTTAAGCTTGACGAACAGTCTTAGACCTGCCGCATATATCTTATCTCTAAAACTTTTCGGCACAAGTTTTTTGAATTTCTCAGCGCCCTCAATGCCCTTTTCAGTGAGCCGATAGTAATTCGTGCCTTCTATTTCCGCAAGCTCCAGCGTGCCGTTTTCCAACATTCTGCTGACAGCTTCCGTATATACAAAATAATTCACAACGCCTTCGCCCGTGGCTATCTCAGTAAGCTGATTAGGCGTACAAAGCTGATTTATCTGACCGAGAAAATAAGCCAGAAGTATTTGAACCTCATACACGTCGGAAATGTTCTTCATGTTCTCTGATATATGAGCCTCAGGATTTTGTACCAAGCTATCAATCCTCCTTTGGAAATTTCTCTAAAAATTTGGGTATTCAAGCATATGATTGAGCAAAGCTATATTAACAGCCGCCTCAACACATGGCACA
Organism: Ruminococcus sp. AM43-6; assembly: GCF_003461785.1. Classification (NCBI taxonomy): domain Bacteria; kingdom Bacillati; phylum Bacillota; class Clostridia; order Eubacteriales; family Oscillospiraceae; genus Ruminococcus; species Ruminococcus sp. AM43-6. Next base: position 85,399 of record NZ_QTXU01000011.1, on the reverse strand, counting down.
GCCCTTGGAACAACACAAGGGTCGTGTCTGCCCTTTACTTCGAGAGTTTCATTTTTCATAGCTGAATAGTCCACAGTTGCCTGCGGTCTTGCTATTGACGGAGTAGGCTTGAAAGCAACTCTAAGTGTGATAGGCATACCAGAAGCTATTCCGCCCAGTATTCCGCCGTGATTGTTTGTCTTTGTCACAACGTGACCCTTATCATTTACATAGAACTCATCATTGTTCTCCGAACCTGTCATTTCCGCCACCTTAAAGCCTGCACCAAACTCCAGACCCTTTACCGCAGGGATACCGAAAATAAGCTGAGCTATAGAGTTTTCAAGTCCGTCAAAGATAGGCGAGCCGATACCGGCTGGAACATTGATAGCGATACATTCTATAATTCCGCCAACACTGTCCTTATCCTTTCTTGCCTTGTCTATCTCCTTTATCATTTCGTTGCCCTGAACGTCGATAATAGTCGGGAACTCTTTCTCACGAACTTCCCTTATCATATCCTTAGTGGTATTGATAGGGTCAAAAGCCTTATCCTTTATGCCATGGATCTCTGCGATATGAGCGCCCACATAGATACCTCTTTTTTCAAGTATCTGACCTGCCACTGCTCCTGCAAAGCATAGGGGCGCAGTAAGTCTGCCTGAAAAATGTCCGCCGCCTCTTACATCATTGAAGCCTCTGTATCTCAATGCGCCTGTATAATCAGCGTGACCTGGTCTTGCAAGCCTTGAAAGATTTGAATAATCCTGTGAATGCTGGTCTGTATTGGCTATAAGCGCACAAAGAGGAGTACCCGTAGTCTTGCCGTTGAAATAGCCAGACATTATCTGCGGCATATCCTTTTCTTTTCTCTGTGTAGAGGTCTTGTTCTGCTTAGGCGCTCTTCTTGCCATAAATTGATATATCTTGTCAAGGTCGATGCTCTCCCCCGGCGGTACATTATCCATAACAACGCCTATTGCAGGGCCGTGGCTCTCACCGAAAACGGTAAAGCCTATATTGTTGTTCCATGTTGATGACATTTTACTTCCTCCTGTCAGCTTATAAAGCCTGTATAAATAACGGCAGATACCCGCCAGATCAGTACAAATTTTTGTACTAGCCCACGTTAAGGCTCACGGCTTATCTCTCCTCCGATGCTCTCATATACCTCAAAGAAATCGGGATATGACTTGCTGACGCACTCCGCACCGTTTATCTTCAGTGGTGAAGTACATCTTGTGGCAGCCACCGCCATTGACATTGCGATCCTGTGGTCGTTGAAGCTGTCAACTTCTCCGCCATTCAGTGAGCCAACGCCCTCTATCTCCAATCCGTCCTCAAGCTCAGTTACCTTTCCGCCAATTGCGTTAAGGCACTGTGAGATAGCCGAAAGCCTGTCGCACTCCTTTATCCTAAGACGTGCGGCATTTCGTATATAGCTTTTTCCTTCGCAGAAGCCTCCAAGTACTGTAAGAACAGGCACAAGGTCGGGTATATCCGAGCAATCGAGGTCAAAAGGCTGCAAACCGCCATTTTTATTATACACTATTTTCTCGCATATTTCAACAATTTTTTTATCTCCCTGAAAAGATTTTTCAGAGAGCCCTGCGATATCTATATTGCTGCCCAAAGAATTTGCCACCTTGAAGAAAGCCGCCTGAGAATAATCCCCCTCAACTCTGCCGCTGAAAGGCATATAACGCTGACCGCCCTTTACAAAATATCCGTTCTCTGTTTCCTCAACCTGACAGCCATGCTCTCTCAAAGTGCCTAGAGTTATGTCAACATATGGCTTTGACTCCAAATGAGAAGTGAGTATTATCTCGCTGTCCTCCTCAAGAAGCGGCAGAGCAAACAGAAGCCCTGTGATAAACTGAGAAGATATTCCACCATCAACATAGAACTTGCCCCCTGTGAGCTTTCCATTAGTGGAAAAAGGCATAGTGTTGTTGTATTCAAAGCTTATGCCATGTTTCGGAAACTCATCAAGATATGGTGTGATAGGTCTTTGCGGAAGCCTGCCCCTGCCGATGAACTGAGTATCCACCCCAAGCGCACAAGCAACAGGTATGAGAAATCTCAGCGTTGAGCCGCTCTCACAGCAATCCAAAACTGCGCTCTCAGGAATATCCTTTATGCCCTCTATCACAGCCTTATCGCCGTCAAAATCTATTTTCGCCCCAAGCGCCCTCATGCAATCCATAGTCGCAAGGATATCCACCGAGGGATAAAGATTTGTTATCTCAGAAACACCGTTTGACAGCGCCGCCGCTATCACCATTCTGTGTGCAACGCTTTTTGAGGGCGGAACTGTCACCTGTCCGCTGAGTTTTTTCGGAAATACAGTTATGTTCATCGCCATCCTCCGTTACATCTCTGTGATTATTTCAGCTATCTGCTCCTCGGATATCTCTTTGCCGTACTGATTTTCACCGAAGCACATCATCTCGCCTATTTCTTTTTGGAAAACAAATCTCAGCTTTCCGTCACGGACCTTTTTATCTGTATAAAGCTTTTTCACAAGAGCCTTTCTGTCAATATAGTCAGGTATTTTTGTAGGAAGCTTTGCCCTTTCAAGAAGCTTTTCCACACGCTGTTCATTTTCATGGGATATGAAACCAAGCTTCTCGCCCAATCTTGCCTGTGCCACCATACCGATAGCTACAGCTTCTCCATGATATAGTCTATAATCAGACACAGTTTCGATAGCTCTGCCAACAGTGTGACCGAGATTAAGCACCTCTCTCAGACCCGACTCTCTCTCGTCTTTCATTACCACTTTGTACTTGACTTCGCAGTTTTTCTTTGCGATATACTCGCAGGCTTCACCGTCACATTCAAGCACCTTTTCCACGTTCTTTTCAAGATACTCAAACAGCTCCTTATCACCAAGACAGCCGTGCTTTATAGTTTCCGCAAGACCGCTTGAAAGCTGTTTTTCAGGAAGTGTTTTCCATGTGTCTATATCCAGATACACTTTTTTAGGCTGATTGAACAGACCTATAAGATTTGTAGCAAGGGGCGTATCAACGGCAGTTTTTCCGCCCACAGAAGCGTCAGCCGCCGCAAGGAGCGTTGTGGCATAATTCACAAAAGGCACTCCTCTGCCGAATGTCCCTGCAACAAAGCCTGCCAGGTCTGTGACAACTCCGCCGCCAACGGCTACCACACAGCAATCACGGCGAAAGCCTTTTTCAAGCATAGAGTCCTCAACAAATTCTTTCATCTGCCTGGTTTTGGACTTTTCTCCCTCAGGTATCACAAAAAGCTCGGCTTTCAGACCTGCGGCATTGAGCCTGTCATAAATATCTCTGCCATAGAGATCCACAACGATAGAATCCGTCACAACGGCAAATTTCTTTATCTTTCCCACAAGACCGCCTTTAAGGTCGCTGACCAGCGTATCCTGCAATTTTCTGCCTATTTCTATATCATAAGAATCGTCCACGACCCTTTTAAGCTCGCAGTTGAATTTCATTTAATATCAAAACCTTTCAGTACAATTTTTTACACAGTTATTGCAAGAGCCTAATCACCGTCTGAGCATTTCTCGGCGTCTATCGCAAGTGCAATGAGCAATCCCGCCAAAGCATTACAATCATCATAAACGTCTATGACATAGGTATCGGTAAGGTGCAAAAGCTCCTTTGACACACGCATTATCTGTTCAGCACCGCTATAAACGGAATAGTCCCAGCCGAAAATATCGCCGTCCACTCTCCAGCCGCAGAAATCAATAAGGAACTTTGGCTTGAAAAATGTGAACTCTTTCTTTATACAGCCCATATACTCTCCGCCTATGTATATCTCAAAGGTAGGGAAAATTTTCAGCACCTTTTCTTTCAGCACGCCGACCTTGTTTCCCATGTTGTCGTATATCTCCAGCAAGTGACCCCATGCGAGTCTGCCTTTTACGCTGAAAACTGCGTTACCGTATTCGTCGCACACGTCATAGCTGTCAAACCATGAAAAAAGCCTTTGTTTAAGCACAAGTTTCATCGCTCTTCCTCCTTTGTACTTTATCCATTTACAGTTCTAAAATATTATACCACATAACTGAATATTTGTAAAGAAAAAGAGGTGCGAAAACACCTCTTTTTCAATGTCTTGTTTATTCGTTTACATCAAGAGGCTTGCCCATGAACTCGGAAAGTGCCTTAACTTTCTTCATTGTTTCAGCGAACTGTGCAGGAGTAAGTGACTGCGCACCATCGCTCCATGCGTTCTTAGGGTCGTTGTGTACCTCTATCTCAAGTGCGTCACAGCCTGCTGTTACAGCGCAAAGTGCCATTGGCTCAACAAGTGAAGCGATACCTGTAGCGTGGCTAGGGTCGATAGTGATAGGAAGGTGTGTTTTCTGCTGAAGCAGAGGAACGGCTGAAAGATCGAGAGTATTTCTTGTGGCAGGCTCGAATGTACGGATACCTCTTTCGCAAAGGATAACGTTCTGATTGCCCTCAGACATTATGTACTCAGCGGACATAAGAAGCTCCTGAAGTGTTGATGAAAGTCCTCTCTTGAGAAGAACAGGCTTGTCGCTTCTGCCGAGAGCCTTGAGAAGTGTGAAATTCTGCATATTTCTTGCTCCTACCTGAACAACGTCAACGTCAGCAAAGCAGTCAAGATCAGAAAGATCCATGATCTCAGTAACGATAGGCAGACCTGTTATCTTTCTAGCCTGAATAAGAAGGTCGATGCCCTCCTTGCCAAGACCCTGGAATGAATATGGTGAAGTTCTTGGCTTGAATGCGCCACCTCTGAGCATTGTTGCACCTGCTTCCTTTACAGCGATAGCAGTTGTGATTATCTGCTCCTCAGTTTCAACAGAGCAAGGACCTGCAATGACCTGAAGCTTTCCGCCGCCTATCTTTCTGCCTGCAACGTCGATAACAGTATTATCAGGGTGGAACTTTCTGTTAGCATTCTTGTAAGGCTCCTGAACACGCTGTACATTTTCAACACATTCCTTAGCCTGAACTGCTTCTATATCGATCTGAGTTGTATCGCCAATAAGACCGATAACATTTGAATGAACACCCTCTACCAGATTCGTCGATACGTGGAACTGGTCGAGCCAGTTCAAAAGCTCTTCTACCTGTTTTTCCTGTGAATTGTTTTTCAATACGATGATCATGTTACTTTCCTCCGAAAATCAAATTTGTATAGGCAATAAAAACAGCCGTGACATTCTTTTACAAGAAAGCCACGGCTTATAATAAACGCATATATAAAAACAGAAACTTCTCTATACGCCTATTCTGATCTCGTCGCTTTCTTCACACGCCAAAAAAACTCGAAGCCATAAAAGTAGCTCAAGCTCATAAAGAAGTATGTAAAGACTGCAGACATGATAACAGTAGACATATTCTGTTTTTTCCTTTCGATTTATTTGTTATTGCTAACCACGATTATTATACTCTTACAGGCAGGGCTTGTCAATAGTCCTGCCGAGAGTTTACATTTTTTTAACGTTTGAAAAACACTTTATTCTTCGTTTTTCACCTTATAGCTTTCCACAAGATGATAGACCTTGATATCCACAAGAGCGTCAAGAACGATACCCTCAGCGGTATAATCCTCGCTGAATATCCTGCCCTCCTGCCTTATGGTGTTCACAAGACCCGCCTTGTCAAAAGGCAAAAGAAGCCTGCATCTTACGCTGTTTTCGGGTAACGCCTTTTGTATAGCCGCAAGCAGGCTGTCAATGCCTGTGCCGTTTTTGGCGGATATCTTCACCGCTTCACCCGATGTATCAAGCTCGTTTATATAAGGCACTTTGTCGCACTTGTTGAACACTGTCGCCACAGGTATTCCCTCACAGCCAAGCTCTTTGAGCAGTTCAAGGGTAACTTTTGCCTGCTCCTCGCAGTCATCAGCCGAGGCGTCGCACACATGGATTATAACGTCCGCACTTGCCGCCTCTTCAAGAGTGGATTTGAAGGCTTCCACAAGCTGATGCGGCAGACGTCTGATAAGTCCTACCGTGTCAATAAGCGTCACCGACCTGCCGTCAGGAAGCTCTATAGCCCTTGATGTTGTTTCCAAAGTCGCAAAAAGCTTGTTCTCTGCAAGCACGCCCGCTTCTGTAAGATAATTAAGCAGTGTGGATTTGCCCACGTTTGTATAGCCCACTATCGCCGCTGTAAGAACACCGTCTTTCTTGCGACGTTTTCTCATAAGCCCACGACGCTTCTCTATCTCCTTAAGCTCGTCTGAAAGTGCCGCAATACGTGTTCTGATGTGTCGCTTGTCAGTTTCAAGCTTCGACTCACCAGGACCTCTTGTGCCGATACCACCGCCAAGACGTGACATATTAGTTCCCATGCCTGCAAGCCTTGGAAGTCTGTATTTGTTCTGTGCTATCTCTACCTGCAATCTGCCCTCACGAGTAGTCGCACGCTGAGCAAAGATATCCAGTATGAGCATAGTTCTGTCAATAGTGAAAACGCCGCACACGTCCTCGATATTTCTTATCTGTGTGGCTGTAAGCTCGCAGTCAAAAACTATCCTGTCGATATTTTCATTTCTGCATATCTCAGCCATTTCTTCAAGCCTGCCTGAGCCTATGCAGGTACCGCTGTCAAAGGACGGCCTTTTCTGCGTCACTCTCGCTATCACCTCACCGCCTGCTGTTTCTGTCAGCTCTTCAAGCTCGTCAAGGGAAAGCTCCACGTCATACGAACCCGTGTCCACTGCCGCAAGCAGCACACGGTCTTTCTTTATTGTGTTGTCAAACATTTCTGCCATATTAATCACTCCTAATGTCTGTTATCAAGCCGCTCTTCGGCTTTTTCAGGCATAAAAAAACACACCCTCAGGCGTGTAACCAAAACGTTATACGGAAGAGTCGGAGCGGCTCGTGCCAATGCACCTGCCTGATATTCGGTTTAATAGTTTCTCACCCATATTCTTGTAATTCTCATGTCATCCGACGCTCCTTTCGTAAAATATGTTTTATTATATCACAGCCATGATATTTTGTCAAGCATAAAAACAAAAAGCAGGCTGCCTTTTTCAGACAGCCTGCAAATGTTATTCATAATCGCTTTTAAGAATACTTCTCTTATGCTTTTTTTCCTCATAAAGCAGGATATCAGCATGGCTGAGAAGCTCGCCTATCTCAAGCGTGGCACTGCATACGAACGGATAAACGCCTACGCTCGTATGGATTATATATGGCTTATCGGCAGCATATTTAATGTTGTATTCTCTTGTGACCGTTTCTATATGGTTTCTCATTGACGGGATATCTATTGCGTTATCAAGAAAAGCACATACAACGAACTCATCGCCACCTATACGACCCACTATCTCACTGTTTCCAAAAGAGTGTTTAAGTATCTTTGCCGCAGATAGTATAGCAAAGTCGCCCTCCTCGTGACCAAATTTATCATTTATGGTTTTCAGACAGTCAAGGTCGGCAAAGACCATGATAGCCTTTTCACCCTCGTTTTTGTCATTGCTGAGTCTTTTACGAAGTTCCTCAAAAAATCCCCTTCGATTGTAGCAACCCGTCAAAGTGTCCTGCCTTGAAAGATCTCGAAGAAGCTCATTGTTTTCCTTGATCTCAATAAGGCTCTTTTTAAGCTGCTTCTGGGTAACAGCCTGCTGCTTCATCAAGGTTATTATTTTAAGAGCCGCACAAAGTTGAACTGTCACCGACTGCAAATAATTAAAATACTCATGCTTTATCTCACACATCAGTATTCCGTAATGCTCCTCGTTAGAGAACAATGGTGATACCACTAATGTATAACGTCTGTCTGTTGGCAGATACTTATTCGACAACAGCTCTGTATACTTTACAGCCTGCTCTTCATGTGGGAGCTGGATAGCGTCAGAACCATTGTGATAGGCTTTGAGATACATATATTCCGGCGGCTGCCACTTATCTGTGCCAAGGTGAATAAGGGCAGGCTCGAAGCTGAACAGAAAGCTTGATTCCATATGAAGCCTCGTAAGCTTATCCACAACAGTTTCATATGCTCTGTCATCATAAGCTTCAAACACAAGCATATCCCTTGTGATGGAGTTTGCCTGCCATGCAAGAAACTCATTATCCTCAAGCTTTTCCTTACAGTAATTCGCATTGCGTTCTGCCAGTATCTTGTATATCTGAATAAAAGTCTGATTTAACTTCAAATGCTTCTCCACGTTATCAAAACGAGAGATAAGCTTTTGCTGAATATACTCAACAGAAGCATAAAGCTCATCAACGCTCACAAACCTAAAAAATTCTTCACTGGCAAGAGTTGAGGTCATTTCTAATACTTTGTCTTTTTTGACCTCATTATCAAGATTTTCCTCACGGGCATAATCATCAAGAGCATATATTATCTTGACGTAATTTTCTCGCATTTTCGCAGTTGTTTCACTTGCACTGTATTTATTGAACAAAAACTGTCCCATTCTTCTTGCAAACGCTTCCGGATCATCTGATATGCGTCCAAAAGATATGGTCTTTAATTTTGAGTTGCCCTGACATCCACAGGAATTTCTTCTTACCATTTCCGAAGAGATCTTATTGTTATTTATTGTCTTATTTACAACATAGTTCACAGCCTCCTGAACGGCATGATAGCCAAGCTCAGAAGGGTCAGCCTTGACAGTCGTCAAATGCGGATTAAGCTCCTCAGCCACTGGATCGTCATCAAAGCCTGTCACAAGGATATCCTTACCGGGACGTATCCCACGCTCTTCCATAGCCTTATAGCCTGCAATTGCCATCTGGTCGTTTGCAAAAACGATAGCTTCAAGTTCCAGATTATCGTCAATTAGCTTTCCGACTTCGTCAACACAGAATTTCGAAAAATTACCATATGCAACACGCTTTTCGTCATAGATGATACCATTTTCCTCAAGAGTCTCCTTGTAAACGTCAAGTCTTTCAAGGGCATCATCACTTGTCTTAGGTCCGCTTACCATACCTATCTTTTTACAGCCATGCACCTTTATAAGATGTTCTATAGCCTCCTTCATTCCCGTTCTGTTGTCGAGCATGATACAAGGATAACCATCAATATGTGCCGTTATAGTTATAACAGGCGTTCCGGCAAATTTTTTCAGAAACTGAGCCTTATGCTCGTTGTCAAGATATGTTCCAAGTGTGCCGATAAGCACAAGCAGAACGTCGAACTTATTTGCCGCTGCCATATCGAACAAAGTATTATACTGATACTCATACACCGTTCTCAGCTTGTCGGCATAGATCCCATCTATATATCTGCCTGGAAAAATAACGAGGTCGGCGTCGCACTGCTCTGCACCTATCATTGCGCCCTCTGCAACCGCATCGTCAAAATCATCTTCAAGGTGGCTCACCAAAAGTCCTATTTTTATACGTCTGCGTTTAGCAGTATCATTCATCATCTCATGATCCTCCGTACAAATCAGCCATGCTGCTTCAGACGATCTAAAGCAGCGTCACACAAGGCACGCCTATGGGCTTTGCCTTATTCGTTTATCTTGATATCTTTCTTACAATCGACTACTGAAAGCGTACCATTCGGACTTCCAAGCCACCAGCCATCGCCTGTAAGGAACATTACGTCGAACTGACAGGTTTGTGCTGTCACGTCACCTTTACCAGTTTTATCTCCAACACCTGAAACAGAACCGCCCTCGCAATAAAGCGTAAAGACAGTATTTTTAAGCTCACAATCCAGCTCGCCGTCCCTTGTTCCCACACAGTTGAGAGTTCTTCCCTTCATGGAAATGTTGAGCCTGCCATCAAGAATACATATCCTTCCGGTACCGTTACTCGTAACTCCCACTGCAGTCAGATTATTTCCCGAAAGCACACAGCTCATGTTATAGTCTGAAATGCTTATATCAGCACTGCCGCTCATAGTACCTATACCGACCGATACTCCTGCCGCAAGCTTTAGTCTACAGCCACAGTTTGATATAGTCACATCTGCGTCGCCATCAATACTTCCAATGCCAACGCACCTATCGCCACTGCAATTTACAGCTATATCACCGCCTGCAATGACAATACCGTCTTTGCAGCCTCCTCCGCCTATGCCGACGCACTTGTCGCCATTTGCAGTTATATCAAGAACACCTGTCATTGCGACAGTTATCCTTCCACAAGGCTGCTTGCTGTCAGTACCTATTGCATAGCAATCCTGTGATTCTGATCTGATATAAAGCTCACCTGAGCCTACAAGCTCTAACGACGATCCCTCAGGAACATAAATACCTCTGCCGTCTATACGATCTTCACCGCTGCACACTATCCTGACTCTCGAACCGGTGCCTAGCTTTATGATCGGCAGATCCTCATATATAGTGAGCCATGCGTTTTTCAAATGAATGACGCAATCAACACCATTACCAATTGTCACGGACAAAGGCACTGCACGATCGTCCTCAGCCTTTCCCGAAAGAGTAAATGTACCTGTGCCGAGAAAAATGTCAGAATATCTTTTTTTATACATCTCAGCAAGGTCGATAACGTCATTATCCTCAGCGTGATAGACCTTTTTATCATTATCTCCAGCCTCGATACTGTAAGCCACTATCTCCTCACGGATATTTTCCGAGATATCGTGGATAAGCACAGGCTTCGGCTTAGAAACATAATAACCCTGAATAAGATCGACGCCGAAATATATCATGGTTTTAAGTTCTTCGCTTGTTTCAACGCCCTCTGCAAGTGCGGTATATCCGCTTGAATGGAAATATTCCACCATTTTTGAAACTATCTTCTGAGCCTTAGGATTTTGGTCAATGCCGGAAATGAGAGAACGGTCTATCTTTACCACCTCAGGATCATATCGCAGAAGATTCGATGTATTTGAATAGCCTGTGCCGTAATCGTCAATAGCAAGGCTCATATTGTTCTTTTCAAGACGCACCCTTATTCTATCGAGGTCGTCCTCACTGATCTCTGTCTGCTCTGTCATTTCGATAACGACCTTTTCAAGAAGTTCGCCATAGTCATTGACGATCGCATAAAAATCCTTATCGTCAAGAGCATGAGATGATATTGAATTTATATACAGCCTGCGGTTTTCAAAATCGAGCTGATGCTTGCTGAGATATTTAAGAGTATTTTTCAGTGTTGCTTTCTCAATATCGTAAAGTCTGCCGAAATTTTTAGCACAGTTGAGTATCTGAAGCGGATTGAGTGCTATATTTCCCTTTGTTCTCATAAGCGCTTCATAAGCGACTATCTCGCCTGTTGAAGAACTAACGATAGGCTGAAAATGATATGTAAACAGATTTTTATCAAGAAGCTCTGAAAAAGCCCTGATATTCTCGATATCACTCTTTTGCTTTGCATATTTTTCAGGATCAAAGCAACAAATACTGCCTGCGCCCTTTGCCTTAGCTTCATAGAGTGCAAAGCCTGCTGCGTGCATGAGTCTTGCTGGCACTTCAAAGCCGCTGCTTATGCCTGCCGTCACAGACAGCGACTGATTTGAAGACGATCTCACTCCAAATTCATCTGGCAGGCAACACTCCTTCACCGCTTTACGTATATTGTCAGCAAATTCCTCAGGCTTACCTCCAAAGCGTGGAACATATATCCAAAACTGACCGTCTGAATTGAATGCCGTTACAGTATTTTCAGGCAAAACCGCAACAGCCGCCTTAAGTGCCTCCCCTATGCAGTAGTCTGAATCCAAAAGCTTCCCTGCTCCATCAAATCTTACAAGAGCAAGCAATGATGAGCGTGTCATTCCATCAAGAAGTCTTACAAGCTCTGATTGTGGTATAATGTCGATCCCTTCAAAAACACTTTTTGACATATATTCTTTCGACAGATACACTATTCCGGCGGTAATGCCACTTGGAGTGTCAAGAAGTTCTATACACAACGGCAGGCCAAGATCTCGTCCTCCGCCGTTCAATGCAACTATATCTCTGAACTTGTCATAATCTGTGTTCTCTCTAAGTCCCATAAGAGCACGACAGTTTTCATCGGCATAAAACTCTCCGCTTTTCTCGTCCATAACAAACCCGCCGATATTGTGCCATATTGAACAAACCTTTCCCCAGACAGCACCAAAATAGCTTTGCCACAATTTATTTTCCATATCCATGATCTTCACCATGCCTGAATATACGACTGTGTTCAGACAATCCTTCCTTTGGAGATTTGTTAATTTTTTATATTTTTATAACTAATTATTTATCAAGCCTATTATAACATAATCCCGATAAAATTACAATAGCGACTAAGAAAAAGATGTTACAAAATCGTGCATGGAATTTTGTATATCTGTTTGACTTAGCTGGTTTTTGGTAGTATAATATAAGCATACACACAATGGAAAGCTAGGATAAAATGACAGATTTTCGCAATAAGTATTCAGTGCTTCAGGACTTTTTCGGACACTCTCAGTTCAGAAACGGTCAGGAGCAGATAATAGACAGCATACTTGCAGGGCGTGACTGCCTTGGAGTTATGCCAACAGGCGCAGGCAAATCTATGTGCTATCAAATACCTGCTCTTATGTTTGACGGGATAACTATAGTTGTTTCGCCTCTCATATCCCTTATGAAAGATCAGGTGAACTCGCTGATACAATCGGGAGTGAGGGCAGCGTATCTGAACTCGTCACTGACGGCGGCACAGTATGAAATGGCTATATCAAACGCCGCACGTGGTATGTACAAGATAATATATGTTGCACCTGAAAGGCTGATGACAGGATCGTTTCTGTCACTGGCTTCGTCGGTGAAGATATCCATGCTTGCGGTGGACGAAGCCCACTGCGTTTCTCAGTGGGGACAGGATTTCAGACCTTCCTATATGAAGATACCCGAGTTTCTTGGCAAACTTCCCTACCGTCCCATAGTCAGCGCATTCACCGCCACTGCCACCGCAGAAGTAAAAGCGGACATTATCAAAATGCTTGAACTCCGTGACCCTTTCACCATAACCACAGGCTTTGACAGAAAAAATCTCTACTTTGGCGTTTCTCACCCTCATGACAAATACAGTGAAACAGTGAGGATAGTTGAGAAATACAAGGACAACTGCGGAATAATCTACTGCTCTACAAGGAAAAATGTTGAGAGCGTGTGTGAAAAGCTCTGTGCCGACGGCTACAACGCTTCACGCTATCATGCAGGACTTTCTGATGAGGAAAGGCGTAAAAATCAAGACGATTTTATCTTTGACCGTGTCCAGGTCATGGTGGCGACCAATGCTTTCGGCATGGGAATAGACAAATCAAACGTGAGCTATGTCATACATTATAATATGCCTAAGAATATTGAAAGCTATTATCAGGAGGCAGGCAGAGCGGGACGTGACGGCAACGAAGCAAAGTGCATTTTGCTCTACAGCGGTCAGGACGTTGCGACCAACAAGTTTCTTATAAACAATTCTCATGACAATCCCGACCTTGACGATGACACTCTTGAAATGATACGCAAACGTGATCTTATGCGTCTGAAAAAGATGACCGATTACTGCAATACAAACGGCTGTCTGAGAGAGTTTATCCTTGGATATTTCGGTGAGAAGCAGGACAAGCCTTGTCAGAACTGCTCAGGCTGTTTGGGTGATTTCGGAGAAACAGAAGAAGTTGACGTGTCTGTAGATTGCCAAAAAGTTCTTTCCTGCATTTATAGACTTCACCAGCGAAACCTTTCTTTTGGAGCAGGTGTCATAGCACAGATACTTAAAGGCTCAGACTCCGAAAAGGTAAAGCGTTTTGACCTTTCCACTCTTTCGACATACGGCATAATGAAAGACTCCACGCAGGTCTATATCCGCAGGCTCATAGCTTTTCTTGAAGCTGATGATTACATCACACAGACTTCACACGGGGATTTTTATGTGCTTACCCTTACAAGAAGGTCTGCAGAGATATTAATGGACAAAAAGACTATTACAATACGCCTTCCAAAGAAAAAGCCAAAGAGCGAAACGGTCACAAAGATCGGCAGGGACGAAGTTACGACATTTGACAAGGAGCTTTTCGGACGGCTCAGAGCAGTGCGGAGCAAGCTTGCGACACAGGCAAGTCTGCCTGCATATATCATTCTTACAGACGCTTCACTGCGTGATATGTGTATAAAGCTTCCTAAGACGCAGACGGAGCTTTTGAATATCTCAGGAGTGGGAAAGTCAAAGCAGGAACGTTATGGAAGATACTTTGTAGCTGAGATACAGAAATATCTCAAGGAAAATCCTGACGCCGCTTCGGGCTATAAATATATCCCTGAGGGCTATCTGCAAAAACAGATGGCGGAAGACGGTCAAAGCACAAAGGAATATATAATTGCCCACGCAGGTGAGCTTTCAGGCAAAGAACAGGATATGACCCTTTCAGAGGTATGCGACAGCATTTTCTATCAGCTCGGCACAGACGGCGATATAAGAAGCATAAAACTTGCCATAAAAGAATGGCTCATAGGTGAAAATTATCTTGCAAAAGACGGTGCAAACGGCAGGGGCTTTCTTGAAACTACAATACTTTCCCCTGAAGCAGGAATAATAGAGCGTGAAAAAATATCACAGCTTGGAAACAGCTACAAGACGATACTTTTTCCAAAGCAGGCGCAGGAATTTATTTTTGAGAACATAGAGGAGATACTCAGCAAAGATGTACAAAACTAATAATAAAATGCGGTTTTGTGACAAATATTTATGTTTTCATACAATTTAGGTGGGGAAAATCAGAAAAGCTATTGAAAACCCACGAAAAAAGCAGTATAATAACAATAGTACATAAAACGACACGGGAGCTGAATGTTTTTCGGCTGAGAAAGAGCAAATTGATGTTCTGACCGCACCTGATATGGGTAATGCCAGCGTAGGAAAATAGTGTGTATATCTATGCGTATGCCCTTTTATCAGGCATACGCATTTTTTGTACGCAGAAAGGAATGGTATAATATGAAAAATTCAAAAACACTCACATTGGTCGAGGGTGCAGTAATGGTGGCACTGGCAACAGTGCTTAGCTTTATCAGAGTATACAAGCTCCCTTGGGGCGGCTCTATCACACTGCTCTCCATGCTTCCTATAGCCGTTTTCAGCATTAAGCATGGCGTAGCAAAGGGTCTTGGAGCGGCATTTGTTTTCTCTCTCATTCAGTTCATTCAGGGTATCACAGACGGACTTTTCGGCTGGGGACTTTCTCCTGTAATGCTCGTTGCCTGCATATTCATTGACTATCTTGCAGCCT
The DNA here is from genome assembly GCF_003461785.1 of Ruminococcus sp. AM43-6. Classification (NCBI taxonomy): domain Bacteria; kingdom Bacillati; phylum Bacillota; class Clostridia; order Eubacteriales; family Oscillospiraceae; genus Ruminococcus; species Ruminococcus sp. AM43-6. The sequence goes on along the minus strand of NZ_QTXU01000011.1, from coordinate 70,262 downwards.
ACACAGTTCTCGGTGTGGCAGGAATGTTCAGAAAGAAAGGCGCAGTAGGCTGGATAGCAGGAACGATGATAGCAGTTTTCCTGAGATTTGTTTGCCACTTCATCAGCGGCGTTGTTATCTGGAAGTCATTCGGCGCACTGTGGGACGGCTTCTCAACAGACAACAGCGTACTCTACAGCCTGCTTTACAACGGCTCATATATGCTTCCTGAAATGATATTCACAGCTATCGGTGCGTTTGCACTTTTCGAGATACCTCAGACTAGAAAGATACTTTCCACACAGGATAAATAATCACACATTGCAAAAGGCTGGCAGTCTGCGGCTGTTTTCATTCATGCAAAAAAAAGGACGAACACAAAAGGATTGCGCCCATATAGAAGTTTTCCAAAACAACTATAAGTAAAGACTTTTACAGCGAGCTATAACAACAAAAGGACAGATACTTCCACAAGAGAAGCATCTGTCCTTTTTACGTCATATCAGAACTCCACAACCTGATCAATTTCCGCCATAAGCTCCTCTGTGAGCCTGAGAGCAGCGATGATCTTCTTGTAATGCTCAATGTCCTCAGCGGAGAGTGCAGTCTTCTTGCGGTCTTTGAGCCACTTATGCAATGGCTGATAGCCGCCGATGTACTGCTCCCACTGTGCCTGCGGTACATTGTCGAAATACTGTGTCTTGCTGATGTACACCCTGCCGTTTTTGTATTCGGGCTTGACGACCTCGTTTGTGCCGTCACCGATAAAGCTGTACGGTTCGGTATCGAACTCGGTCTGCATCAAGTGGCATTCTCTCAGCTTGCCGCCGATCTCGACCAATTTCCAGAATGTTTCCTGATCTGTAGGGTACGGCACACGGGGAAAATCTATTTTCAGGAACTCCTTGTATTTCTCGCGATATTTGTCAGAGTAGACAATAGAATAAATATAGTCAAGTAGGTTAATCGGTGCAAAACTATCAAATTCGTTTCCATCAGAGTTAGGTTTGTATGGCAACCCTAATGATTTAGATACAGAGGATACTATCTTTGAATTTAAGTTTGGTGTCCTTGTTAATCTGTTCGTAGTAGAATCGTGAGTAAATGAGTAAAGTGGAAAAATAGCTGATTGAGTGGTTCGTTCTCCGCATTTGGCTTCAGACATACAATCTGCTATAAAAAAATGGCTACAATCTTCAGCTTTATTACTTCTTGCAGTTATTAGTCCTATATTGTCACCTATTGAGAATAATGGGGATACGTCATCTCTTGCTCTCCAAATTAGCATTCTATCATAATATGTATATTTGTTGTCAAACGGTCTATAACAAAGTTTGATTATTTTATCATTACTATATTCAATATGTTTTTTGTTACTTAAGGCGAAATCGGGATAATTCTTTCCAAGATGATATTTTTCTTTAAACGCTGTTGTCGTATATTCAGTTTCAATAAAATCCTTGATTCTTGCTTCGATACACTTTGCTGTATCAGCAACAATGAATTCATCACCCATAGTGACAATTCCCGTAGTATTCTTTATGAATAGTTCATCAATGTTTATCCATTCCCAATAATTGTTGGTTTCGCTGATTGAATTTGGAACAAATAGGTAGTATGGACTATTCGCATCAACCTTTTTCCATGCAATATCAGATATGACTTTTGATTGTAAATATTTATATTTTAACTCTCTGATACCATACAAATCAGTATGATTTATTTTTGAGTTAGACGTGTTTTTTTGATTTTTAATAAAAATATTTATAGACACGCCTTGCTCAATATCAAATACATTTTCATCCTTGCTACCGTCAGGGCATTTTTCTCCCCTGTTGATGTTGCCGTGAAGATTTAATACGTATATTTTATCAAAGGTTTGCAATAAATTCCAACGCATAGCCCTGAATGTTGGATTATCTAAAAATCCATGAGGACAAATATAAGCAAGAATTCCGCTTCCTGTTCTTTCGATTAGTGATTGAGCATACCTAATAAATTTGACATAATCATCATTTAACCAATGTTTACGTTCATTGAAATGTTTACCATCAATATATTTATAATCTTCTATTAGTTTAGCAATAAAAGTATTGTTATTTGATGAGATACCAGAATATGGCGGATTACCAATAATCACATTAATTCCGTTATTCTTCTTCGCCTGATTAGCCTCAATAGATTCAAACGCAAGCGGATCATTGTCAAACAGCGTCATCTGAAAATCGTCCTTGCCTGCTTCTTCTAACGAATTGGTCAGGAACACATTCAGACGGTGGTCGCCGCCGAAATCATAGCCTGTATCTTTCAGCACCATAGCGAGCTTCATGTGCGCAACGGCATAGGGAGCCATCATCAGCTCAAAACCGTTCAGACGTGGCAGCAGGTGCTTTGGAACATACTCGTTCCATGCCTTCTTGATCTGCTCCTCGCTCTCACCCTTGTGCTTGGCTCTGAAATTATCATATATTTGCAGAATGGTCTGACGCAGGAATGTTCCTGTACCTGTTGCGGGATCGAGTATCTGAACCGCAGGCACTTCACGGCGCTCACGACGTTTCTTACCCTCAACCTCTACCATAACGTCTTTTGTTTCTTCCGATGCCAGACCGTCGACAAGCCCGAACTCCGTTTTCAGAATACTGTCAACCGCCCTGACAATGAAATTGACAACAGGCTGCGGTGTATAGTAAACGCCCCTCTGCACCTTCTGTGCCTTGTCATATGCGGTTAGGAATTCCTCATAGAAATGGATAACAGGATCTTCACGCCCACCACCTGTCTGACGGTTGAAATCCTGCAAAATCAGGTCTGTGTTCGTGTGCGTGAGTATCTCCACAACATTCGCAACTTCCAGCTCGTCAAAGGTCAGGCGACGCTCAGAGCTTTCGCCCAGACATTCCTCCATCAGCCTTTTCAGGAAAGGGTTCGTGTTCGGAATGCAGGCGATCGCTTCTTTCACATTGAAGCTATCCTGCGTCTTATCCATGCATCTTGCCGAGAATAAGCCGTAAACAACGGTCTGAGCGTACATATCCGCAAACTGCAGCTTGATCATATCGTGGATAAGATTGTCCTTGAAATCCTTGAACAACTTATGCACATATCCGTCATGCGTTTCGACAGCATAAATGTCAAGTATACGGTCACGTATAGCCTGAGCCTCTGCTGCCAGCTTGACAGTAAGCGAAGCAGAGTCCCTTATGACCTGATGATATGCTGTTACAAATGCCGCCGACCACTGAGCGTACCATGCCTGTGTGTCAGTAACATCTTTCACCCATGACAAATGCCCGATGTGATCTTCAAAAGTTCGTATCTGCGTGAAATCCTCAACAGCAGGCGCACATGAGATCATTTTTATCTGCGGAAGTCCTGCGTCCTTATCCTCAAAATGTGCGATACCGATGGTTCGATTATTATCCGTCCCCCAAAAGCAGAGGAACAGAAGGTCTTTCTGCGACCATACAGCGTGTTCAGCGGCGTTTCTTCTCTTGGGGATAAGTCCCGACAGTATCTTACGGAGTGCCGACACTTCAAACTTGTTGCTGTCGAACTCTACGCAGAAGATGCCCCATTTCTGCTCATCGCAGAGTGGCCGTAACTGGCGTAATGATGAAATCTTAGCAAATGCTTCTTCTTTCAGACCGATGTCTGATGCATCGAAATCGTATGTAATATCGTCGATCTCATCAAAATCATCAAGGTCGATGTTCCAATTCAGTTCCTCGGTAAAGTATATGATAAGATCGTCTATGCTCTTTATATTTCTGATATCCATATCTGTTACCTCTTATATCATCTGAAGCCATGTGACCAACTTGGCTTTTTTGCCCATAGGCGCTTGTATTGCTTTCAGATAATTCTTCTTGATATAGTTTTCAATTACTTTGCGTACCTCGGAGAACTGCTCCTCATTAGCGTTAAAGGCTCTGCTCTCGTCACGCTCGCACTTAACGGCAGTCCATATCTCATGCAGATCTTCCGTGACCTGATTAGTTTCCGAATCAACCACATACCAGCGGTAAATACCGTCGCCGTCCGACCATGAGCCGTCAGCTCTCTTAGTAGGCAGTTCATAGCAGAAGAAGTACCCCTTTCGTGTTGAAGCCATTTTACCGCTGTACATTTTCCTCGGCAATTCCTTGACCTGTTCAAGATAGTCGGGATTATCTGCTAAGAGCTGCTGATATGCAAGGGCAATTTCTTCCTCTGCGGAAGTACTGCCCTCATAATGTGAATTGAATTCTTTCAGTGCTTCGTATTCGTCATCAGGAGTGAGGAGCTTTTCTCCCTCAATGCCGAATGTCTTGGAAATACGGAGCGTTTTCTTTGATACTGTCTTATACAGTGACAAAAGGTCTTCCAATTCCTTTGGCGGCAGGAAGTTCCAATAATACGCAAAATCTCGGTCTGCTTTCAGTTCGGGGTGATCTGCAAGCAGATGGGCTTCGGTATCGGCATCACGGCGGCGGTCGATACGACCTATTCTCTGCATAAGCCTTACTGGGTTCCAGTGTAATTCATAGTTTATAAGGCACGATGCGTCCTGCAAGTTCAAGCCCTCTGCAAGTACATCTGTTGCGATAAGTATCTTTATTTCGTCCGTTACCTCTGCCGATGAACAGCCATTATAATACGGAGCAAAACGCTGTATCATCTCATGGCGGTCACCGGAAGTCTGTCCGTCGATCTCATAAAGATCGGTAAAACCTGACTTTTGCAACTCACGATAAATATACTGCGCTGTCGCCTTGTATTCCGTGAAGATGATAACCTTTTTGTTCTGAATATGTGTATCTTCATGCAGGATATGCTTTAATTCCCGTATCTTATCATCGTTTTCGGGCTTGAATTCCATCATATCTTCGATGAACTTAGAAAGCGTGTCCATATCCATCATCGTATCAACAAGCAGAGCATTGATATTGAAATCATTGACATCAAAGACTTCCTGCGTATTCCACACATAATCGGGCAGGCTGTCCTCAATATCTTCGATAGAGGTCTGATTCAAAGCTGCATATTCCTCGGAGTACCGTAGAATATCTTCCTGTTCAGCCTGTTTTCTCTCAACACGTCGCTTACTGCTTGCATCGGTATCCTTGTAGTCGTTGAGGAATTTGTTCAGACGGATATATATTTTGATACAAGTCTCCTTGAATGCTTCGATAGAACTTTCAAAGCGTTTCAGCAACAGAATACGGATAAGATTTACTACCTGCTGTTGACGACCGGTTACCATCTTGTCCATCTTGGACTTGTCCCCGATGAAATAATCATCGCTGTACGGCGAATAAATGGCAAGGGACAGGATCGTTATCGTCTTTCCGTTCTTATCCTTGTGGTCAAATGACTCCTTGAAGTCATTTATCAGTCTGCCGTATGACTTTTCGAGGGAGTAGTTCGCAACTGTTGGCGGTTTTCTCTCGGAGAACAAAACGTTATTTCCTTGCTCAGTCAGCAGACTACGCTTAACATAAGCACGGCTTCGCTGTACAACAAGCTCCGTCACAAGTTTGTCTGCGCGGATAATATCGCCGGATATATCAAGGGAATCGCTGATAGCTGTACCTGAAACCTGATCGAGCTGTTTCTCCATCTTTTTGAAATGTCCTGCAAGGCTGTGTATGCCGAGAGGAGCCGCAGAGAAGTAATCTTCCTGCCTGTGCGTAAAAAGCTCGATAAGATGCTGTAGATCAAGGAAACTGTTATTGATCGGTGTGGCTGTCAGCATAAACATCTGCTTTTTACAGCCTGCCTGCATCATATCAAACAGCTTTCTGTATCTGTTGGAGGAACGGTTTCGGAAATGATGTGCTTCGTCTATGATTATAATTTCTGCTTGCTGTGCGATCTGATTTATCAAGTTCTGATTTTTGTCAAGCAGCAGATCGGTATGGTTGATGATCTTGAACGGATAGAAGCCTTCCAGTATCTCAGGAATAAGTCGTTTTATAGTTACTTCCCATACGGATACCCTTGCAGATGCAGGAACGATCAGTACGACATTTTTACGCTCCTTTTTTACGAAACGCTCTATCAGCATCATGCCGACAAAGGTCTTGCCCAGACCGACACCGTCACAAAGGAAAGCGCCGGAGTAACGCTCTGCTATCTGGATAAGGCTGTTATAGCCGTCCTTCTGATACTGCGACAAGCCCTTATAAACGACCGATTCGTTTTCTTCCCATTCCGATACTGTTTCCTCATGGCTCTTGAAATACTCATACATGGAGCGAAGATAAACATCATAAGGGCTGAACTCACGGCAGTGCATCTCCATAACTTTCAACACAGCCTCGGTAATATCTGTGCCGTTCTGCCAATGCTCATCAAACCACTTCTGAAGCTGTTCGACTTCATCTTTGACCTGAACATTCAGCTCGATATTCTGCGTCAGTCCCGCCTTTGTAAAGTTGCTTGAACCGACCAGGGCATATCCCAATGGAACATTCATAGCGGAAATGAACTGTTCTCTGTATTCATTACGGAAATAGGTGATATATGCCTTAGCGTGAAATTTATTGCTGTCATATACACGGCACTCAATTTTGCCTGCTTTCATAGCTTTTATGATAGCAGGAACGCCTATCAAGAACTCATTCTTTTCCTGCTCACGCTCCATACTGCTACGGAAACGCTCGATCATAGTCTGTGCTACTTCTTCTATGACGTCTTTTGTGCGTTTTGTAACTTCATTGCCGAGAATAATGCGTATTTTATCGAGTTTCTGCCAATCTTCCCCTAAAGTGAGCAGGCCACCGATTTCAAAGTAACCTGTTGCAATATCCATTTGTTTGGAAATAGAACACCATTCGGAAAGATAATTTTTTACAGAAGCCTTTTCGCTGCTGTTGTCAACTATATATAAAGTATCGTGTGCCATTGCAATCCCCCTGACTATTGCATAATTCAGGGATAACTGTTCATTCTGCCTGTATACCTGATAGGTGCGGTGTTATACTATGTAAAGTATCTGGGGAGAAGATAGTTTTTTTCTCAAAATAGATACATTCAGGAGAAAGCTCACAAAACAGCGTAAAACCGTCACTATTCAATTTTCAAGATGCTGTTTTGACAACAATTCACAACTGCATACACATATTCATGAGCCTGCGTTCATAGGTGCGGTCGGGGTGGATATATCGGTTGAGTGTCAGGGTTACGCTGCTGTGACCAAGGACGGCAGACAGTGCTTTGATGTTGAAACCCTTCTCTGCGGAATTGGTCGCAAAAGTGTGGCGGAGCTTGTGATAATTGTGGCTTTCTACTTCCGCCGATTGCAGTATCTTCTTGTAGCGGTACTGCATCGTGCGAGGTTCGACAGGCTTGTCAGCACCCGATAAGATGAAATGATCGGCTTCATCACGGAACATTTCAAAATACTTCATGAGCATATCGGGGATGGCAATCTCTCTGAATGATGTTGCCGACTTTGGAGCGGAGATCACGATCTTTGTCTTCCTGTTACCGTTGGCGGAAGTGATACGCTGAACAGTCCTGCGGATACGCAGTACCTTGTGCTGAAAATCGACATCTTCCCATTTCAGACCGCAAAGCTCACCGATACGCAAACCCATAAAAAGCGACAGCAGGATACCAAAAGCAGTCAGCGACATATTGGCTTTCAGATAGGAAACGAGCTTTTTCTGTTCTGTATCGCTGATCTTTTCGACTTGCTTTCTTTCGGCTTTGGGTAGAACGACATTTTTCAGGGAAAGCCTGAACCCATATTCCTCCTGTGCATATTTCAGCATCGTTTTGAAAACAGTAAATATATCCCTCACATAGCTTGCAGATAACCCGTCTGCGAGCTTTTTGTTTATAAAGGCATTGATCCTGCCTGCGGTCAGATCTGCACATGGAATATCGCCAAATTCAGGCAGAATGTGCTTTTCAAACTTGTTCTGGTAGTTGGCAAGTGTGGATTCCTTGACACGGTTTACCACAGCATTCAGCCATTCCCGATACACCTTGCTGACTGTGATATATCTGCCCGAAAGATAGCGTGTGGCTATCTCACGTCCGATAAGCACCTTGCTTTCGGTTTCTTCGTAGGTCTTGCCATAAACATAATGATATTGTGCTTTGCCGTTATCGGCGTATTCAGCGATGAACTTCCCGACATACCGCCCGTCTTTACGCTTTGTAATAGTTATACCTGTTTTCTCCATTCAGTAGCCCTCCAACGCTCTCAGAATAGCAATCTGCACATCTGCATTGCCCTTGTTGTATACAAACCGCTGATTTTCAGCATTATACTTGAAATTTTAAGTGAAATCTTGTATAATTTCAATAAGGGGTAGTATGCCATCTGCCATTGAATTATTGCGGATTTCGTGAATGTATCTATTTCGAGAAATCGGCTTTTCTGTATTATAGAGCAACTGCGCGCAGGTCTTGCGCTGTATGCGCGCTGAATATGTGAAAATGCTCCTTGCTGTCGTATAAGAAGCTTCTTTACAGTAAAATTGAAAAAGATGAATTTGCAATTTGCCAAAGATGTGATATAATAGTATTAGACAATTATTATCTCTGTCTTGAGTATAAAAATATAGGGCTGGTGGATAATATGGATATTTACGAAGTATTGAACGAGATAATTACAGAACCTCATTATTATTCTATGTCACGTTTGTTTGCCAATGTGGATAACTCAACGATTGAAGACAATGATAGAATATTGTTTGAATTGCTGAAAAATATATCTTCTATGGGGACTCATGTAACTAAAAATGAAATCACATTTAATCCTATGTTTACCTATAAAGATGGGAGCAGGTCATTTGCTATTGAAGACATTACAGAAACCGATTACCAAATTCTTGAAAAGACTAAGCTTGACAGACTACCTTTAGCATTAAGGTCACTCATCTCAGACATACTATGGACACAGAGGAAAAACTATCCTGATTCACAAATAGCTGCACAGTCATATTGGGAAACATTTCAACAGGTATATAAAGTCAGAAAGTATTATGAAGCATTAAATCCGTTAAAAAGAGCAGTATGTATCTCTCAACAAATCAAATTTCAAGCGTTGTACTCTGAAATATATGATTGGTTCTGTAATACTTTTATCGGTGAAGTTACTCATATAAATGCATTTTGTGCATTGAGAATAATGGAGTTATTCTTTGAGCAGAAAAGCACTGACCTTTCTTTAATAATAAAAGCAGTGGACTCCATTATATCTTTGAATAGTAATGATGATAGTGTTCTCGCAATTGAACAAGCATATGAACTTGAAGCCAAATGCTACAATAAACTTAATAAGAAAAACGAAGTTACCAAGTGTAATCTTGCATTAGCGCAGTTTCAATACGACTTTGCTGAAAGACTATTAGAGAATGGTGCAATGGGAGCATTTAGATCTGTTGGTTTCTATGAAAAAGCCATAGTGTTATTTCGTAACAATGGTGCAAGCTCCAAGGCTGAATCAGTTCATAAGAAACTTGTCGAAGTACAAAAAAAGATTCCTAAAAATATGCATACTTTCCGTACGACATTTGACATTTCAAAAGTTATTGAAAATATAAAAACAAATATGGATGGGCTTTCATTTGAAGAATGCATCATCAGATTCACTCGATATGTTGGCTTTGAATCAATAGATACACTCAGGAAGCGGACAATCAAAGAATGTACAAACAATCCATTGTCATCCTTATTTGGAACTAATGTATTAGATGCGCAGGAAAGAACAATTATTAAGATGGCACCTCTGGATGATAATGATCCTGAAAAAGATCAGGAATTATTAGAATTACATATGTTCCGTTCTTCGCTGCAAACACAAAGAATTATTGGAGATATATGGGTAAAAAACATTCTTCAGTATATCAGAAGTAGGTTTTCTATCAACAATGCTATGGTCGATTTTCTTACTAAAGAAAACTGTATTATTCCCGAAGGCAGAGAAACAATCTTTCAAAAAGGTGTTGGCTGTTTTTTAAGAGGAGAGTATTATGAGGCTATGCATATCCTTGCACCACAAATGGAGAATCTTTTTAGAAATATAGCTAACGAGGTCGGTGGGTTAACAAGTACACTATCTGATGATGGGTTAGCTCAAGAAAAAGTGTTAAGTTCGGTATTCTCTTTACCTGAATTATTGGATGCTTATGATAACAACATAATATTTGCATTTCGCGGACTATTGAATGAACAAGCAGGTGCAAATATTAGAAATAGAATTGCTCACGGAATTATTGGAGAATCTGAGTGTTCTTCAGGTGAATGTTTGTACTTTGGAGCGTTAGTGATTAAGTTGTTATCATTCACCGCCTTTTCTTGTAATGATATTATTCTAAAGAGCGAAAAACTTAAAAACTTCAAAGGACCAACTAAAGACGATATTCAAATCATAAAATAGTAAGCGAGCGAGTTGCCATTATTGACAACTCGCTCGCTTACTATTATTCGTCTTCGTCACTGCACTCGTCAAGTCCGTGCAGGAGCTGAAGGAATGTTCGGATGAGGAGTGATGATAGGTTATTTACATATAAAGTAAGGGAAATGCTATCAGAAGTATGATCGATAGCATTTTTTATTGCATTTTACCTCAAATTATGATAAAATATATATGACAGCAAACATATAACAATCGAAATTTGTTTTGAAAATGGGTGATAATTGTGAGCGACAATGAAATTTTAAACAACCTGCTCTTAGATCTTAAGAATTATGATATATATAATTTTTTGGAGCGCGTTTCTTCACTGAATCTTATTCCGCAGAATCAAAACAAGTGTATGATTTTTGATACAATAATAGATTGTATTTTAAGCAAAGACTTATCTTTTTTTACTGGTACAAATATAATGGGAAAAGCAAAGTTTGAAAAGATGGTCAATGAGTGCATGAAATTATCTATCTCATATGGTATTGATCCAATTGAAGAACCTTTTATCTATCGTGAGCAATTCTACGGAAACAAGTGGATTTTTTCAGGGATAACTCGATATATCGGGTATAATCTACAAATATTTCTTGACATTATATTTGCAAATAAAAACAGCTTTGATGAAGTATTTGTTTTCGAATGTCGAAATATGGCAACTCTTATTTTAGAAATATTGAATAAAACAGCAGAGATATTGGGCTATAATCTATCGTCATTAAAGCATCATGAAACCCTTAATATAGTTTATCCTATGTCAACTGAAAAGTCTGGTATGTTGATCAACTCCATTACTATCGACAATAATTTGATTTATGAGTTACTTAGAAGTGATGCTGAAAGTGTTTTTTCTGTGTTTGGCAATAAAGACAGAGATTTTATTTCAGATGGAAATAATTTTGAATTCTATTATAAACCATTCCTAAAAATTAATACACAGTATTCTATCATCTTAAATCATACAATACTCGCCCCGTTTTTGATTCATTTCTTTTTAAAAAAAGCTAAGGAGTATAATTGCTTTGACGAACTAATACAATTGTACAATGATGATTGTTTTAAGAAATGCATAATAAATCTTTCCAGATTAGGACATCATAAAATAAAAGAAAGTGAGTATGGTGTAAACCTCATAAATAGACTTGACTACAAAGAATTATTATTGAACGTATCAAATGATGGTATTCTATTTCTTCGTTTTTTCTGTGATGACGGAAAAGATTATAACCTTGAAAACATTTTCTCTGAAACGAGAATTGATACTTCTGAAATTGAGGAACGTTTATCTTATATCGCAGATAACATTACAATTACTCCTAATAAGAATAGAATCTATCAGCTTACGGTATCCAATTCATTTGGAAGAGCTTTATTCGTTGGTTTTCAGAAGAAGCCATATACAAAAAATATAGCATTGTCACCATTTGAATTATATTGCTTATCTGTAAACGAATCCCATCATTCAAATTTTATCCCAAGATACATTGACAGTAAATTGAAACTTTCACCAAGTTTTCTTCCGTATCCTATGGATATAAACTATATCGCAATATACTCTGACAACAATTATTCTTTCTATATAGACGATGATGTCGATGTTAGAGAATCAAACCTTTTTGTAGGATTTGGAGATTCTATTGATTATCTTAATAAAGCACTAACCAAATTAGATAAGCAGCTTGTTTCATTCCCAAATAGTAATTATTTAAAAGAGGTAGTACTTACAGATTTAAAGCGTAATATTTATTGCAGTACATCGCATAAGCAATTCGAGCTGTTAATTAAATTCAAAAACATTAATATATGGATTACTACCGAAGAACCTACTTCAATTGAAATGCTAAATGTTATAAAAACTCTTTTGGATGTAGTATCATATTGGCTATCAGAAGTCAAGGATATTATTGAGCAAAATGTATTTAATTGTAGTACTATCGAAATTAGGAATATACTAAATGGAAACATAGCAGATTATTATGCGGTTCAAGATAATGTCACTTCAAATAATGAAGAAATCATAGTTAAGCACGAAAATAATGTTATTATACTACACTGGTGTCCTAAAGATTATTTGAAGTTCTCGGAAAAGACAAACTTATTTGAAAAAGAACTATTATTTAAAGTACTAAACGAATTATTTTCTTATTCTACGTCCAATATTGTAAGCACTCAGTTAGATTACGTTTTTTGTAATCCGTTAAAGAAAAAAGTTCATGCTTTGGATTATACAAATACACCGTACTTGAAACCTACTAATTCAGAATTGCAGCTTATTCCTGTTGAATGTGAAGATTCACTCTTGTATGAATTAGGCGATTATTTCACAAAGGTGAAACAGATTCAGAAAGGCACAAATATTCCCTCCAAAGAAAAGAATAAAATATGTAATGATGCAGTAGGTTACTTATTCAAAAAGTTGTGTGATTTTTCGCAGAATTATAAAACAGAACAACTAATATACAAACTTTGCAATGACCTTGAGACAACCTTGTTTTCAATGATGGTAAAAAGGGGCAGGTACGCATATCAGTTGAATTGCTATCCCGAAAAAACAAACGATTTTCAAGAGCAATTCAATCAAATCAATAAAGCATCACTATCTCAGAAATTTCTGCTGGAATACATATCAGCTCAGCCTCCAAAAGGAGATATAAACCTGGGTGAAATGGATTATGAGGAAATGTTGTCAATCTGTTCTGCAATTATTGATTGGGCAAATACCAGTGATTACTATAGATATAAAATTATCGATAGTGATATGTCTATCTTAAATTCAGGACGTATAGGTATAGATAAGACTGATATTGACAAACTTGCAACTGTAAACGGAACGGCTGCAATAAAGCGAATAAATGACCACTCAAATCCATATATTGATACTTATCATGCTGACATATTAGCTTTGCAACCACCTCAAGAATTAAATATTGCTTATCTTGAAGAATTTGGATTTACCTTCACAGATTTTATTAACTTCATTTATGCAATGTTAGAAATTGGAGATGAAATAGAGAGCAATGTAAAAACTATTACACATGACGAACTGCCTGATAAAATCAAAAAATATGTTAAATTAGATGTAAAGGTCATTTGGCAAGTAATGGATAGTTTGTCACTAAGTCAAAGAAACGACTATCTAACACCACCTTCAGGATTCTCGAAAAATGATATTTGGCCTTGGAAATTTAATAGGAGATTATCGGTTACAAGAAGGCCTATTGTAAATTATGACAACAAGTTTATATGGGGAAATAGGCAGTTATATCATTGTATGCTTTTTACAGTTGATTTGATAAATGATGCAAAATTACCTGTGTTTAATGAAAAAGGAAAACTAAAATCACTGCTTGGAAGAATAGCAAATTCAGGTGGAAATCATTTCAACGATGCTGTTGCCGATAAACTAAAAAAAATTGATGTGTTAATTATCGATTCCAAAGTCAAAAAAATCAATGGAATAAAAATAACGGATGATAAAAATCAAGATATAGGCGATATTGATGTCTTAATTATTTATCCCAAAAAGAAAAAAATAATTGTTGCCGAGGTGAAGGACTTTTCATTCACCAAATCTCCTTATGAAATGCATCAGGAGTATTTACGGGTTTTCTGTGATCAAAAAGGCGAATTGTGTTATATTTCAAAGCATAAACGTAGGGTTGCTTGGATTAAAAATCATATAGATGATATAATAAAGCATTATAATCTTTCACATGAAAAATGGAAAATTGATGACGTTTTAATTTTGAACGAACAGATTATAAGCAATGAATATTATCACATAAATCAAAAAACCATATTGTATGCTGATATTTCAAAGGAATCTATAAATAAGATATAGATCTTAACTCATCTATGCATTAACTAATATAACAGAAAACAACAAGCTGATACTCTATACAGGAATCAGCTTGTTGTTTTAATTTTATTTAGAAATGATTTCCCATAAAGAGCTATAGCTGTCCACCACATCATAAACAACATTATCACTGCTTATAGCCTTGAAATGCTCCTTAGCACAATGTATTTTGCCTTTTTCGATGTCACGGAGTTGCATAGAAGACATAGATCCTTTTGTTTCTGCTATGAAGTAGATATGCTTGACCTCACCCTCATAGAAAGCTATCGCCCAGTCGGGATTATACTTGCCAACCGGAGTTGAGATATAGAAACCGTTCGGCAGCTTGACATACACCGCAACAGCCTTGTTAGTATCAAGCTCCGTCGCAAAATCATGCTCATTTGTGCTGTCATATACGATATGATCGTAGAGGTGCTTCTGAGCTTTCATTGCATTGACGTTCAGCTTTCCCTTGATAGTAGGCTCAGTAAATACTTCCGTACCGTAATGATCATCAAGAGCGTGATAGGTGATATGCTCAATGATAGCTGTTACTTTCTGCTCATTGATAAGCTGAGCAGATTTGAGTATGAATTCTTCGGGGTTATACTGATACTGACCGAAAACCGCAGGCTCAATACCTGTCATGATACGGACAATGTCTTTTCTTGTAAGCCCTGTCTCTGCAACGAGTTTGCCTATAAGGTCATATTTCACGCTCTTGTTGGCGGTGAAAGTTCTTGTTTCGGTGGCGGACTCGTTTTTCTTCATAGCCTCGCCCTTTTCAAGAGCCTCCTTGGAGTCAATGCCCTCCATAGAGCCTGATTCGATCTTGTAGAATATCTTCTGCACCCTGAGTTTGCTGTTCAGTGCGTTGATAGCATTCTTGATAAGCTCATCAGTCTCAAAATCGACTACATATACCGATTTGGAATTTATTTTCTCCCATAACGCCTTAAATTCTGGCATAGCGAGCTTTTTGTCATCGACTTTAAGCTCAACATTATTCTTACGGGCATCTTCGGGCTGAATTGCTTTTTCATCATAAATGCTCTCAATGATCTCTATAACAGCAGGAGCGCTGTCAGCAACTTCCTCTGCTACCTTGATCTCATTGTTAGCCTTGTCCTCGTAGTATTTGTCGGTGAGCTGACCACGCTTGATATAGCCATTGGAGATCATATCCTCATAGATAGCCTGAGCAAGATCGTCATCAATGACCTGAGTGTTACCCTTGTCATCGCTGATCTCTCTGCCTTTGAACAACTCGGCAGTAACAGTTTTTGGTCTGTATGCGACTGCTTCTGCAATCTCACTCTGCAAGCCTTTTGCAAAGCTGTCATAGCTTTCACTTGCGATAACGGTCAGCACGTTGATATTATGCACTTCATTGCCAAGAACACCCGTATCCATTCTGTCTCCGTCCTCATTGACACAAAGTCGCAGACCTCTGCCGACTTCCTGACGCTTGCGGACTTCACTTGTGGACTGTTTCAGGGTGCAGATCTGGAACACGTTAGGATTATCCCAGCCCTCACGAAGAGCCGAGTGGGAGAATATGAAGCGCACAGGCGAACGCTTCGGATCACGGTCAAGGAGAAGCTCCTTGTTTTTCATGATAAGGTCATAAGCCGATACATCGTCCGAGGTTTTCTCTTTCTTGTCGATCTTGCCGTCTGTCAACTTGCCCTTTTTGTCTACGGAGAAGTATCCGGCATGGGTGCTGTTAGCAGAAATCGCATCAAGATAGCGGATATAATCGTCATCGCCGAACTCACGCTGATAATTCTCAATGACAGCCTTGTATTCTTCTTCAAACATATCCGCATAGATACCGTTCACAGGCTGTCCTGCTTCATCATACTGCTTGTACTTTGCGACTTCATCAATGAAGAAAAGCGACAACACTTTGATTCCCTTATGGAAAAGCTGTCTCTCACGCTCGATATGTGATACGATAGTTTCATGTATCTGGATACGGCGAATTTGCTCCTCGTCTATGCTGCCCATAATATCACCGAGGAACAGCTTTTTGCCGTTCAGGAATTCGATATGATCGTCCCTTGCGTCAATACGGGAAATGGTATAGCCGTTCTTGTATTCTTCGAGCTGTCCCGACTGATCGTAGAGGTTAAAACCCTCATTAACGGTTCGGCTGACCTGACGGACACCTGTTTTTCCCTTGACATCAAAGCGGATAGTAGCTGTCGGATTTGCACCCGAAACATTGATACTTTCAAGGAACACAAAGCCCTCTGTTGCCGTTGTTCCGCTTGCGCTGATACCCTTAACCGCAATCTTTTTAACGAGCTTTTTGTTATAGGCTTCCAGTGCGTCAAGGCGGTAGATCATGTTATAAATGCTGTCGGATTTATGCGTTGCGGAATAGCGGAGTGTCAGTATCGGGTGAAACTCTTTCAGACGTTCCTTTGTCTGCTTACCCTCAACCGACTGCGGTTCATCTATAATAAGCACGGGGTTTGTCTTTGCGATAATGTCGATAGGACGGCGGCTGCGGAACTCATCGAGCTTCATATAGATACGGCGAGCATCTTTGCCCTTTGCGTTGAACGCCTGCGAATTGATTATCATGACATTGATATTGCTGTCAGATGCAAAGCGGTCTATCTCGGTGAGCCTTGCAGAGTTGTATATGAAAAAGCGAATCTTCTTGCCGTATTCCTCTGCAAAATGCTCCTGCGTGATCTGGAATGACTTGAACACGCCCTCACGGATAGCAACGCTCGGCACGACAACAATAAACTTGCTCCAGCCGTAAGCCTTGTTCAGCTCGTACATGGTCTTGATGTAGGTGTAGGTCTTGCCGACACCCGTTTCCATTTCGATAGTGAGGTTATACCGCCCCTCCAGCTTGTCCGAGGGCTTTATCTGATTTGCACGCTGTATCTTACGGATACGCTCCAGTATCATATCATCGGTCAGGGCAGGGATAAGCTTCTGATTTGCCCAGCCTGTAAATTCCTCGTCTGTATCGGTCAGGCGAGTTTCAGAGCCTCTGTCGATCATGTATGTAGGCGTGAGATATGGCTGACCTGCGAACACATCAACAACAGCTTTTGCCGCATCAGCCTGGAATTTCTGGTGTTTGAATTGCAGTTTCATATCATATCACCTTAACCCTTGTATCCGGCGAGAGCATCTTGAATATCTCGCTGACATTGATCTTCGACGGGCTGTCTGCAAAGCTGTCGTCACGGAACACAACTCTCAGCGGCTGACGTTTTGCAATGGTCTTTATGACGCTTTCGGGGATAGCCTTGTCAAAGCAGGCGATAAGGTCGCCGTCATTGTAGGTATGCACCGTCACGCCCTCTATCTGCTCGGAACTGTACGGCATGGAAAGCGGCAGACCCCAGTCAAGCAGACAGCCGAACAGCAGGTCAAGGTCGGTGCGGTCGGGCTTGATGTTGCTCTCAAAGCCTAAAAGCATCTGCTGATCTGTTTCGGCAGGGGTGTAATAAACTTCCTGCATATTGGTGTCATCGAGTTTCAGCACACGGAAACCGTAATCAATATCCGCACCTGTTTCGGATTTTATCTTTGCGCCTGCCCTGCGGATTCGCTCTTTGCCTATCTCGCAGATATTCTTATAGCCTGCCTTGTATGCTTCGCTGCTCTCGTCAGTCTTTTCGGGGAGCTGAACCATGACAAACTTGCGGTGTCCGCCGTCCTCTGCGTTTAACTGCATTACGGCGTGTGCGGTTGTCGCACTGCCGCTGAAAAAGTCGAGGATAATAGAATCTTTATCTGTACTCATAAGTAAAGCTAAATGTGGTATTTCTATTGGCTTTGGGTAATCAAAAATGCCTTTACCTCCCATTATATCTCTAACTTGAACGGAACCATTTTCTGTACGAAATTTTTTATCAGTCCATGTATTTTTCACCATCACATTTTCATCTCTGTATTTTTCAACAATCATGTATGTTCCGTCCTGTTTCTTTTTTCCTTTAACATTTATGTTGAGATTTGGGCGTGATTTTTCATTCTTTCCCCAACGCCATACTGTTTGTATTCCATTGGAAACCAAAGGCATAACCTTAATAGAATGATTTTCATCAGGCTCTAATGCAAGATGATATAATCCAAATTCATCAACATTATTAGGGTCAAGATAAAACGGATAACACAGATTAGGTCTGTTCTTATCATTAAAAACGGTATTACGATTTCTTAACTCTCTCAATTCAAATGGTCCGATTTCGTCTTTCATTTCAAAAATATGGTTCTCGTCAGGTACTTTCTGTAAAACAGTGCTTTCAGACTTTGAATAGATCATAATATATTCTGTTGTTTTTGCTATTCCACCATAATCTCTTCCACCTGGATTCGCTATAACAGTTACCATACTTCTAAAATCTGTTAATCCAAATACTTCGTCACATATTTTTTTCAAATTATCATATTCATTATCATCAATCGAAATAAAAATAACCCCGTCATCACTCAGCAGATTTCTCGCCAGCATCAGCCTTGAATAGATCATACTGCACCAATCGGAATGGAATCTGCCGTTTGAATCGGTGTTCTTGAAAAGGCGGTTGCCGTCCTCGTCGAGCTGTCCGCTTCCCTCTGCGTAATCGTCAGCAGACACGGCGAAATCATCACGGTAAATGAAGTCGTTGCCCGTGTTGTAGGGCGGGTCGATATATATCATCTTCACCTTGCCGAGATAGCTTTCCTGCAACAGTTTCAGCACTTCAAGGTTATCGCCCTCGATGTAGAGGTTTTCGGTGGTGTCCCAGTTCACGCTTTCCTCCACGCACGGGCGCAGCGTCTTGCGGATAGGGCGGTTAGCTTCGGCAATAGCCGCCTTTTTGCCCACCCAAGTAAATTCATAGGCTTCATCGCCCTCGGCAATATCCTCGCTCAGCATTGCACGGAGCATTTCAAAGTTAATTGCCTTTTTCAGTTTGCCGTTCTCGTCAGCCGTTTCCGTAATGCAGTTCGGGAACAGTGCGGCAATCTTATCTATGTTCATATCCGTAATGTTTGCGGATTCCATTTTCATTTTTTCCATTATGAGATTCCTCTTTTCCATTATGAGATTCCTCCTAATCAATAACCTCTAATTTTGAGATATATTCTCGGACGCAATTATTCAATTCAAGCCATTTTTCTTTGATTGTTGTGGTTCGCTCATATTCTTTATCTGTATAGCTCTCTTTTTTCTCTTGTGAAGCGAAATACAATACATTGTACCTTCTTTGAAATGCATTAAGCTGTTGACCGCACAATGCTAATATCTCATTATATTTGTTATACAAGTCTTCCGAGATAAATGCTCCATTTGCATATAAAGCATCTTGTGCCATAACAATAGCGTTATTAGCATTCACATAATTATTGTTTTCATATTCTTTTCTTTTGTCTTTATCTGCTGGAAAATATGCCTTTCCGTCAGGAATCATTAAAATGATGTTTTTAACAGCCGTACTAAATCCTTTGCTTAATGTTCTATATATTTCAAATTCTGCATCAAATTTTACTTGGCTCACATACTCTTTTTTGCTCAATTCTGTTTTATATTTTTCTAAAGCCCGTTCTAACTTATTTTCATACTTAACAGATATTCTTTCAGCTATGATATTTGATGAAAATTTTATAACTGCAATAGCTATGCCTCCAACACCGCCAGCACTAACAATGCAGGCTGTCGCAATAGACAATACTTGGGATAAATCCATTATAGTTCCTCCAGTTGTTTCAAGAGTGTTTTCAGTTGCTTGTTCAACTCCACCTGTCGGTTGAACTGCTTTTCCTTGCGTATCTTCGCACGGAGCTTTTCAATCTCTTTTGTGAGCTTTTCCCGTTCCAGTTGCCGTTCAACAGTCTCTTTCAGGCTCTCGCTGTTTTCCTGTGCCAGCGTATCGCCTGCAATCTGACGAACAAGGTTCTCATAGACAGTATCCATGTTCAGACCGTCTATCCGCAGGGAGAAAGTATCTTCTGTAACCCAATCGGTGTGATAATAATTCCCGACCTTGAAAGCAGCATTTGTGCTTTCTTCCTTGTAGCCTGTCCAAAGTTGATACTGTTCCTCAAATTCCAGTATGAATATCAGATGATAGTGGAGCTGCCTGTCCATTTGCCGAAGCACATTCAGGTCAAGCTCGCTTGTTTTCAGCTTTATCAGAAAGACTTCGACTTCTTCAACAGTACCGCCTTTCTCCACATTCAGTGTATCGACGGACAGCTTATGCACCCAGCGTATCGAGTTTATCTGATCTATGAAACTGCGCTCCAGTTTCTTATCGATAGCGAGCTTGTCATAAAACTTATTCTTCGGAACGAGCTTTCCGAAATAGGTGCTTTCGGGCAGTCCAAACATTATTTGTCACCATCCTTTACCACAAGGAAACATATCAGTTCAAAGTCCGACAGTCCCGAAATGTCCGACACAAGCGCACTTGTGCCACCCGAACCGAACAAGCTGTCAATGTCGCTTTCAGCTTTCGTGTCGATGATAGAGTCGATAGCCATACTCAGCAGTTCGCTCATCTGCGACATATTCCTGCCGTCATCTGTCTCCTTATTGAACACCGCACACAGTTCCTTTATCGGCTTTGACTTGCCCCTGCACAGCAGACGCACATCGTCAAGCAGTTTCTTCGGATTGAGATAATCGCAGATCACTTCGCCGTCAATGCCGATATAAACCATATAGAACGGGTGTATGCGGTTCTGATTGCCGATATTCACGCTGTCATTCACATTCCGCAGAACGAATATCACACCCTCACCGAGTTCATCTGTTGCAGGCACAACAGCGTGAAGTCCCTTCGGCTTCTTTTCAATATCCTTATGTGTCTTAACATATTCCAGCAGGTCAAGGCGGTATTCGTTCAGCCCCAAGTCCATAATAGAAATACCATCGTTCATGTCTTCCATATCAACAACTTCATTCATCATCTTTCGGAGCTGAGAGCTGCGGTATTCCAAATCGCCCTTTTCTTCTGCATTGATAAGGTCATCATCACCCGTAGAGGTCATGACCGAGATTTTCATTCTTGTTTCAACTCTTGATTTCAGGTTCAGATAATCATCAAGGTTCATATCAGGCCAGAAGTTCACAAGCTGAATGACTTCGTTTTTACTGCCGATACGGTCGATTCGTCCGAAACGTTGGGTTATGCGGACGGGATTCCAGTGAATGTCATAGTTTACAAGGTAGTCGCAGTCCTGCAAGTTCTGACCTTCGGAAATACAGTCTGTTGCGATAAGAATATCTATCTCCTGCGTACTTCCGGGCATAAGCACATCTCTGCCTTTGGATATGGGCGAAAACAGCGTCAGCACATTATTGAGTGTGGCTCTTTTTAGCTTTATGGTTGTCCTGCCGTCCTCGCTGCCTGTAATCATAGCAGTATCAAGCCCGAATTGTTGCTTGACATATACGCTGACATTCTCATAGAGATACTCCGCCGTATCTGAGAAAGCAGTAAAGATAATCATTTTCTTATTGCCTGCGTTGATATGAGCATTCTGTTTTTTTGTGATAAGCTCAAACAGCGCCTGCAATTTGCTGTCATGCTCAGGTGTAATATCTCTTATCATCAAAATCAGCAGTTCGAGGGTGTCCTTATCCTTTTGCAGATCATCACGCCATGAGCGATAGTCCATATCCGCAAGGTCTATCTTGACTTTTTTGCCGACAGTAAAGTCGGTGTTGCTGTCATCAATGTCGAAATCATCGTCGGTCATTTCATACATATCGAGATTAGCGGCACCGTGCTTTTCAAAAGCATTGATAGCATTTATCGTAGTGGTTATAAGGTCTAAAATTCGCTGTAATGTAAGCGAGAACGAGTTGACCGAGCTTTCCAGTCTTTTCAGCAGATTTATCGCCATGAGCCTGCGGATACCAAGCTCACGGTTAGACTGTCTGAAATTATCGCTGGTGTCCATATATTTTGAGAGTTTGCTCTCAAAGATATAATGTGACGGCATATAGATACATAGTGATAATTCTATCAGACTGCTGTATATCTCATTGTAATTAATAGCATTGCTGAGGTCTGTAAGACACGGAGTAAGCGAGATAGGTTTCAACCTTTCGGGAAATTTGCCTATCTTTTCACTGTTATAATATTTCTGTATGTGCTTTCTTGAACGTGCAATAGTAACACTATCGAGCAGCTCAAAGAAATCAAAATCAAGCATACGCAGCAGCGAATCGGTAGTACGCTGTTCCTTCGGATAATCGCTCCATTCGTTGAATACTCTCTGCGCCTGACGGAATATTTCTTCTATGGTTTTCTTTGTATTCAGCTTTTCGCTCAGGTTCTCAGAACAGCCCTCATAAGCAAGTGCAAGCTGGTTTCGCAGATCGGTAAAACGGTTATTGACAGGCGTTGCCGACAACATAAGCACCTTAGTTTTAACGCCTGCACGGATAACCTTTTCCATTAACCTTTGGTATCTGTTTTCCCTTGTATTGGAATGTGTGCCGATACCGTTTCTGAAATTATGGGACTCATCTATAACGATAAGATCATAGTTACCCCAGTTCAATCTTTCAAGATCAAGCCCGTTGGAATAACCGCCGTCACGGGACAAATCGGTATGGAACAACACATCATAATTCAGGCGGTCGGAGGCGATAGGATTATTTACATAATTGTCCTTGTATGTATTCCAGTTTTCAGCGAGCTTTTTCGGGCATAATACAAGTACGGTCTTGTTGCGGTTCTCATAATACTTGATGATCGCCAGTGCCGTAAACGTCTTGCCAAGACCTACGCTGTCCGCAAGAATACAACCGTTATATTTTTCGAGCTTGTTGATGATAGCAAGGACAGCATCACGCTGAAAGTCGTAGAGCATATCCCATATCTTGCTCTGCTTGAAGCCTGTTGCTTCGTTTGGCAGTTCATCTTCGGAAATATCTTCAAGAAATTCGCTGAACACATGATACAGCGTCATGAAGTATATAAACTCCGGAGCATTTTCATTATAGGCGGTACTGATGCTCTCAATAACAGTTTCTGTTACATCTTCAAGTTTGGATTTATCATTCCAAAGATTATTAAAAAGTGAAATATACTGCTGAGCAAATGGTGTATCGAGACATTGAACCATATTATAGGCATTATTGCCACGATCACAACCTATATCGGTTGTAGTAAATCCAACAATAGGCGAATAAGCCGATGACTCAGTCTGATTATCGACAGTAACAAAACCAATCATTCCGTCACCGCTGACATTGGAACGGAATTTCACCTTAGCTTTGATCCAGTCGGCGCACTCCTTAGCAATAGCCTTCTGTGTCATTTCATTGCGAAGCTTTATCTCAAATTCCGTACCGTATAGTCCCGACTCTCTGTCCATACGGGGAATAAAGAACTCACGCTTCTCTTTTTTCGCTGATTCCTTTACAAACGTCGGTGAGGTGAATATGAAGCGGAGTTCCTCTATATTGTCGAGCTGTTTTTTTAGCTCTTTGTATGCGTACATGGAAAAGCAGGAGGCGGCGATCGTCATCTTACTGCCTTTCTTTATGTTTTCTATCAGTTCATCTTTTAACAGAGTGCTGATATTATCAATTACCTTCAAGCTGTTACCTCCCTTACTGCAAAGTAAGTACATAGGTCTGATTTTTCGCAAAATTATTGATTTGACGAGAAAAGCGTAATTTGTCCCGATAATATGCAGTTTTCAAGATGCTGACTGACGATACTTTTACGTTCCGCTGACGTTCACGCACACTTTGACAGCAGACTCATGCAAGTACGCTTGCGCTCCATATCGGAATGAATGTAGCGGTTGAGAGTGACTTCTACGGAACTGTGACCTAAAATCTCAGAGAGCGTTTTCACATCAAAGCCCAGCTCGACACAGCGAGTTGCAAATAAATGGCGCAGGCTGTGATAATGAAATGACGGCAAATTTGCGTTATGCAGTATCTTGACAAAGCGGTACTGCATAGTCCTCGGTTCAACGGGCTTCTTTCTGCCCGATACCACATACACCTCACCGTTATCCATAAACTGCCTGAGCAGAGGGAGCAGACAATCGGGAATGGGAATCGTCCTCTTGGAGCTTTCGCTTTTAGGCTCGGTGATGATGAGCTTGGTGTGCCTTGCTCCCGTCCTGCACTGTACACGCTGAATTGTCTTGCTGACGGTCAATGTCCGTTTTTCAAGGTCTATGTCCTTCCATTGAAGGGCGCAGACCTCGCCTATACGCAAGCCCATATACATCGAGATGGATATGCCCACGCTTGTGACAGACGGATGCTTATCAAGATATTTTTCAATCCTGAGCTGCTGTTCCTTATTCATGACAGCAATTTCAGGCTTATTCTTTTTCGGGAGAACGATACCATCAAGTACGTTACGGATACGATACTCACGGCTTGCATAGCGGAACACGGACTTGAACAGCACCATAATATCCGACAGATACCGCACCGACAATCCCTCTTTCAGCTTTCTTTCGATAAATGCGTATATATCTTTGGCTTTCAGCAAACAGCACTTTATCTCTCCAAAGGCAGGGATAAGGTGCTTTTCTGCTTTCATGGCATAGTTGGCGGCGGTTGACTCCTTGATGCGAGATGCTGTAACGTGAAGCCACTCGGTCACAAGTTCCCTGACCGTCATTTCCGTTACAGCGTACTCGTCCTCGCTGTGATCCAGTGCTATCATAGCCTTGTATTCTGCTTCCTCACGGCTCTTGCCGTAGAAAGACTTGAATACTCGCTTTCCGTTATCGTCTTTCCCCATAGAAATACGGCACTCCCAGCGCCCATCCCTGCGTTTATATACCGTTCCTTTGCTCATAATAATACCTCCGATATAGTCTTTATGATTATTTTACCAAACTGACAAAATCGCTTGATCTTTCCTTGACATACGGAGGGATTTTTGGTATAATTTATAATGTATAGGTATATCCCGCTACGGCATTTTTGCCCGTATCGTCAAATCAATAATTTTGCGAAAAGTTGTAGTGTTGGTTTTTTCTTAAGTTTGACTTATTTGTTTTTAAGCCATCTTGTTTTGACCATAGAAGATACTAAAACTTACTCTTTTAGTTGTTATTTTGTTTTGGGCGGTAAAGGTCACTTATGGGTTATCCATCTGTGACACTTAATATTTTTAATGACTGGTACGCCCGTGATACGAGTAAGAAGATCAGAGCCGTTTTTAAGGCTAAGGGGCAGTCGGGGAAGCCTTTATCTCTCCCGATTTACAGTTATAAAAAGTCCGAAGCTAACAAAAATTTGTGGCTCGTTGACGATGAAGCTGCTGAGGTTGTCCGAAGGATATTCAAGCTCTGCATTGAGGGCTACAGTCCGGTGCAGATTGCCCGCATTCTCACGCAGGAAGGTATCCCGACTCCTACAGCCTACGCTCTGTCAAAGGGTAGGGATAACGGTCACAAGAACGCTAAGCTGCACCGCTGGAGCGGAAAAACTATCAGTCACATTCTTGATCGACCCGAATACATCGGGCATACAGTCAATTTCAGAACACACAAGAAGTCCTACAAGAACAAGAAAACCGTGAAAAATCCGCAGGAAGAATGGCTCATCTTTGAGAATACTCATGAGCCTATCGTAACTCAGCAGGAGTTTGATTTAGTGCAGGAGCTTCGCAAGAACAAACGCCGTCCCACCAAACATGAGGAAGTCAATCCATTTTCGGGTATGGTCTACTGTGCCGACTGTGGAAAAAAGATGTATCTGTGCCGTGCGACAAGTCTGACCGCAGATCAGGAGCATTTGAAGTGTTCCACATATTCCTCAGACAAGGACGCTTGTTCTGCTCACTTCATCAGAACTATTGTACTGAATGAGATCGTGCTGAACGAGCTGAACAAACTGCTTGTCAGGGTTAAGGAACATGAGGACGAGTTTGTGCAGGCGGCTATGGACAATTCCGTTCAGAAACAGACCTCGGAGCTTTCCAAAGCAAAGAAAGCCATGAAACAGGCTGAAAAGCGTATTGCTGAACTGGACAGGCTGTTTACAAGGCTTTATGAGGACAATGTATCAGGGAAAATTTCCGATGAGCGATTTACTGTTATGTCATCAGGATATGAGGACGAGCAGAAGAAACTGAGGGATAGCGCTTCAGAGCTTACTCCTGAGATCATGCACGAACTGATCGAGAAGATTGTTGTTCATGCTCCCGATAAGAGCAGTGGGCACCGCACACAGCAGATCGACATTTATTATCGCTTCGATGTCGCAGTATCGACTGCGGTCGCTGACAGTATGAAGTACGACAAAAAGAGAAAGGTTGCGTAACCAAGGCGGTTACGCAACCTTATCTTCAAATCATAAAAACTTCTTTATTGGCGCTCCTCTAAATGTTCGTCCTTTTATTTATCAGTTATAACCGCAGGCAAGACGTTTCTCAAACTCAGCCGCAGGCAGAGGCTTGTCAAACACAAAGCCCTGAACAGCGTCACAGCCAACTTCTCTGAGATAGTCAAGCTGCTGCTCAGTTTCAACTCCCTCGGCGATAGTTTCCTTGCCAAGCTTTTTAACCATTTTTATAATGTAATAGAACATTATAAGATCTTTATCCTTGCCCTCATAATCCTTTTCAAGAGGAATAAAGGACTTGTCTATCTTTATTACCTGCAGATCAACATTCTTTATCATATTGAGCGATGAAAAACCGGTGCCAAAATCGTCCATAGATGTGACGATACCATTAGCTCTCAGACCATTCACGATCTCTGTGATAAGCTCAAAATTCTGATAATCCTCGCTTTCAGTAAGCTCTATTTCTATAAGCTGGTGATCAAGCTCGTATTTGTCGATCAAGGCAACTATATTACCTATCATATTTTTTTCTTCCAGGTGCTTCCTCGAAAAATTCACTGATATCCTCAAAGGTTCAAAACCCATATCTATGCGTTTTCTCAGCCATTTGCAAACTTCTTCAAGCACATAGTAGTCAAGCTTTATTATGCTTCCGTCATTGGTAAGAAGCGGAACAAACTCCACCGGTGCTGTTAACCTTCCCTTTCTATGCCAACGTACAAGGGCTTCTGCACCAAATATCTCCTTGGTTTCGATGCGTACCTTTGGCTGATAATACACCTCGAACTCACCTGCCATAAGCCCAGCCATGAAGTTTGACAGCACTCCCTGAATTTTCATCAGTTCTTGTTTTATATTTTCGGAATACTCCATTACATGGCCTGCACCAACTCGTCTTGCAGCAGCATATGCAATGCTTGCACGAGCCATTACTTCTCTTGGATATCTTATACCCACAGTTGACGAATATCCGATGGTTGCACTAAAAATAAAATCCTTTGATACTTTGCCATCATTATACCTTATGTTCATAAAGCTGAGCATATCAATATATTCTCTGAGCGATTCGTTCTTTACAAGCATAACGAAATTATCGCCGCCAAGTCTTGCGATCATCTCACCATCTGAAAGATTTCGGTATATTGTCTTTGTATAATTACGCAAAACAACGTCGCCCTGTTCGTAATTTAATGCCTTATTTACATATTTGAAGTTATGTATATTGAAAAAGATTATACTGAAATCCTCTATCCTGTTTTGCGCTATAAGCATACCGGCGTAATTTATCAAAGCGTCTAAAGTTGCTGCACCTGTTTCGATATCCGTTTTTATAACATGAGTAACAAGCTCCTGCATAACTACCCTGTTAAATTGGATAAAAACAGTGTTTGCGATTATCTCTACGATATTCCTTTGCTCGTTATCAAAGCCATTGGAATTACCAGAATAAAAGGTCACTGTTATAAAGCCGCCTTCAAACAAAGGAAAACTTGCCTCAAAAGGCTCGTTTTCCACGTCCTTCTCTCTGTCATAAAGCACCATGAGCATATCTGCACCATCCTCACAAAGCTTTGTTGCAGGCATTTTCACTGCAAGCTCCGCTCTGACGATGTCAAGCTTGTCTGCCACAGCAGCCACAGCATTTTTCACCTTGGCACTGCATTCGTCCATATCCGCCGAATCTTCATATATCGTTCGGAAGAAAAGCATCAAATCATTATCAAAATTCATTTTTATCCCCACTAATTTTTATTCATTTATCACGTTCAGGAAAACGTTTTCAAAAATACCTACACTTACCTTATTTCATTTTACTACTTTTTATAAAAAAAGTCAAGCAAGCATAGCAAAACGCCGTCCTTTTCCGACGGCGTTTTATCGTCTTAGTATCTATAGCTGCTCTCACCTACAAACTCCCTTGCAAGGGAATTTACAGGCACACTTTCGAGCATCACCGGCTCTATCTCCTCAAGGGCTTTTAGCATAGGCAAAAAGCGTTCAAAATCCTTATAGCTCCTGCTCTCACGTCGCAGTGTATCCAAAAGATAGTTCTTATACAAGGCGGGCTCATAAGCGTGAAAAGTATCCACTGAAAACTCAGCCCTGTGCTTGTATGGCATTATATACTTGTTCTCGCCAGCCTCAACGCTGTCGAACATATCTAGTGTTTCCGCTGTACTTCTGCCACGGAAAAATCCGTCCCTTATAAGTCTGCGCATAAGCCTGATATAGCAAGGATGCAGAAGCTCACCGTCTTTCAATTCAAGTCTGCTTCTTACACTGACGTACATACATCTTGCATAATCCCCAGCCGCACCTGTGACCTCTGGATTAAGGGCATGGATACCCTCAAAAACAACTATGTCGTTTTTGTTTCGTCTGAGTTTTTCTCCATCACGCCTGCATTGTTCTGAAAATTCAAACTTCGGCAGAACGACTTCCTCACCGCTGTTTATCTTTTCCATATGCTCATAAAGAAGCTTTCGGTCTATTCTGTCAGGAGATTCATAGTCAGGCTTGCCGTCCTCTCCTATAACAGCGGTGAAGCTGTCAGCAGGCAGAAAATAATCGTCCATAGAGATAGTGTGGGTGTGTATTCCCCTGCTGTCAAGTATTTCCTCTATTTTCAACGCTGTTGTGGTCTTGCCCGCCCCTGACGGACCAGCCAAAAGCAATATAGGCTTCTCCTTTTGATGCTCCTCGATGCTGTCTGCAATGGCAACGAGCTTTTCATTATATTTTCTGTCGCACTCTTCAACAAAAAGCTTTTCGTCATCTCTGACCTTTCTGTTTATAGCACTGACGTGTATCTTTTTCATTGTGTGGTTTGTTCCTTTCGTATGCATCAGGCAACACCACACATAAAGCGTGCAGTGTTGCCCTGTATCTCATATTATATGTGCAGCAAAAGCTAATCGTTCCACTTTGCACAGATATTATTTATGGTATCAGTGAGCTTTGCAAGGTCTTTATTCGTAAGACCTGAGCTTTTGTTCACCAAAGCCGTCAGCCTGTCAAGAGCGCTGAGCAGACGCTGATAGTTAGGCGACGCACCTGTCTTCTTGACTATCTTTATAGGGGTCGTGTTTTTGAACTCGCCGCTTATAAGGTCAAGTTCCGCACCGCTGTATGGTGCAAAGGCGTTTAGTCCGAAATCGTTACGCAAATGCTCCTTATACGCCTCGGCAACAGAATCCTCGCCGTGGTTGACAAAGACTTTCTTAGGCGGCTTTTCATAGCTTTTTATCCACCTGTCCAGACCGTCAACGTCAGCATGACCGCTCACGCCTGGCAGCACCAGTATCTCAGCCCTGACAACGACTTCCTCGCCGAAAAGCTTTGCCGTTTTTGCACCCTCCACAAGACTTCTTCCAAGGGTATTCATAGCCTGATAGCCCACAAAAAGTATGGTGTTTTCAGGTTTCCACAAATTGTGCTTGAGGTGGTGTTTTATTCTGCCTGCCTCGCACATACCGCTTGCGGAAATTATTATCTTAGGTGTGTCAATAAAGTTTATGGCTCTTGACTCGTCACTTGTGACAGCAATATTAAGTCCGCTGAAAGTGATAGGATTTATGCCCTTGTTCACATAGGACATTGCCTCTTCATCGAAACAGGAATTTTTGTTCTTGTTGAATATCTGCGTTGCCTCGATAGCAAGTGGAGAATCCACATACACAGGAAAATCCCCATGACCCGTCACCATATTCTCCGCCTTGATATGCCTTATAAAATAAAGCAGTTCCTGAGTTCTGCCCACTGCAAAGGACGGTATAACAAGGTTTCCTCCCCTATCAAAGGTCTTTTGAATGACCTCTGCAAGACTCTTTGCATAGTCCTTCGGCTTATCATGGCGACGGTTACCGTATGTGGACTCCATTACAACATAATCTGCCTCTGTTATATACTGCGGATCTCTGATAAGAGGCTGGTCAAGGTTTCCTATATCTCCCGAAAATACGATCTTACGTTCTTCACCGTTCTCTGTGAGCCATATCTCGATGCTTGATGAGCCAAGCAGGTGACCTGCGTCGATAAAGCGCACCTTTATGCCCTCGGATATCTCCGTCACCTCATTATATGGGTGTGGGCAAAGGCAGGCAATAGCCGCCTCTGCGTCTGCCATAGTATAGAGTGGCGACACCTCGCCTGTACCCTTACGTTTGCCCTTTCTGCTTCTCCACTCTGCTTCAAACTCCTGAATATGCGCTGAATCTCTCAGCATTATCTCACATAAATTACAAGTGGCCTCCGTTGCGTGTATCTGTCCAGCAAAGCCGCCTGCCGCCAACAGTGGAAGCAGACCTGAATGATCTATATGAGCATGAGTCAGCAATACAAAATCTATATTTCCAGGAGGACAAGGTATCTTCGCATTTTCAAAATAGTCAACGCCCTGCTCCATTCCGAAATCCACCAGAAATCTCTTTCCGCAGGCTTCTATATATGTACAGCTTCCCGTTACCTCATGTGTTGCACCGATAAAATTAAGTTTCATTGCCCTTATCCCCTCGTTTCGTTCATATTCTGTGACAGTATCTCTATCACACTTACATTATAGCACATTCCAAGTGTGATTTCAAGCATTTTGCATAAAAATATTTGATTATCGGCAATTATTTTGTAAAGTCTGAAAGAACGTCAAGTAATAATGAGGTAAGCAACAGCATATAGATTACTACAGAAAAATTTAATGGGGTGTGAACAATGAATGGATCCGAAAAGGAACGATGTGTGCTGCTTGGAGAATATGTTGCGGCACACAGAGCCACGGTACGCTGTGCGGCAAAGGAATTTGGCATAAGCAAATCCACAGTACATAAGGATCTGACAGAACGTCTGCCGAAAATCTCTCCTCAGCTTTTCAAAAGCGTAAAAGAGGTCCTTGAGGAAAACAAACGTGAAAGACATATAAGAGGCGGAATAGCGACCAAGCATAAATATGAACAGCAGTTCAAAAAGGCTGTAAAATAACAGGCGTAAAAAGCTAGCATTTTTAAATTTACAATTTGATCTTACAACAAAAGACTGCATTACGACCATTTTCAGGTCGATATGCAGTCTTTTGCATTTACTTATTCTGTATATTATTATAATTCAATTAAATGATGCCTTATATTCATTTCCCCACTTCTCCATAGCGTCTAAAATAGGACGCATGGTCTCGCCAAGGTCGCTTAGCGAATACTCTACTCTCGGCGGCACTTCTGCATAAACAGTGCGAACGATTATCCCGTCTGATTCCATTGCACGGAGATTTTCCGTAAGCACCTTCTGACTTATACCTGTCAGTGACTTTTGAAGCTCATTAAACCGCCATGGACGCATACGCAAATTGCGCAGGATAAGCAGTTTCCACTTGTTGCCGATAAGCTGCACAGTTGTTGCTATAGGACATTCAGGCAGATCTTCTTTTCTCAGCATATTATCACCTCAATAGTTTCATTTAGAATGTTACATTCATTATAGCATATTACAAGTCAAAAAGCAACATTAGTTTTATTCATATAATGTTTACAATTTTATTTTTACATAAAAACAGCGTTTTTGCGCAAAACTTACTTTTTGGTAACTACCTTACAAAAAAGTGCGTACTTTTCAAGGTAAAAACTTTGTGATATGATAAAGTCAAGGAAAGAGATCAAGCGCTTGTTCTTCCGAAAGTCAAATCCAAACGCAAAACTTTAGGAGGAATATATTATGAACAAAAATACATTTACATCTGTTAAGCTCGCAAAAGGCGAAGTGAACGTTTACGATTTCGGTGGCATAAAGCTTCACGCTTACAAGACCAACGATTTTCTCGACAACGAAGTTTTTATCGTCGAGAAAAACGGCAAGGCTGTCGTTATCGAGTCACCTTGCTTCTTTGACAACAATATCGAGCTTGCAGACTATCTCAAGGACGTTGAGGTAGAAGGTATGCTGGTGGCATATCACGGCGCAGGCGCAACGTTCCTGCCTGACGTGCCTAAGTATGCAACACAGAACGCTGTGGAATATTCAGAAAACGGTGGTGGAAAGGCTCTTATCAACAACTTCACAGGCGCATTCGGCGATATTTTCGACAAGTCAGTTCACAAGATAACGAACGTTATCAGCGAGGGCAAGATCGCTATCGGCGGCATTGATTTTGTTATCAAGCAGACTTCTGAGGCATTTGACGTTGAGATACCTGAGATAAATGCAGTTTACACTCATATGCTCGGTCACGATTGCCACTCTATCGTTGCAGGGGCAGGTCACGCTGACGCAATAATTGCACAGCTTCGTGACTATATCGCAAAGGGCTATGACCTTATACTCACTTCCCACTACACACCTGAGGATCTTAAAGACGCTCAGACAAAGATAGACTATCTTGAAAACCTTAAATCCATTGCTGCAAACTGCACAAGCGCAGAAAGCTTCAAGGCAGAAGTCGAGAAGCAGTATCCAAACTACAGCGGCGGAAATTATCTTGACATGACAGCAGGGTTTTTCTTTAAATAACATACCTTATAGAAAATCAAAAGACTGCACATCGTCCCTGAATGGGTCGAGATGCAGTCATTTTTATGTTATCAGAATTTTCTTGCTTCCGCCCTTTTAGAAATAAGATCTTTCCATGCAGAGGGGTGGAAAAGTATCAGCAGAGGGAAAAGCTCCAATCTGCCTGCAAGCATATCGAACATGAAAACGAACTTTGAAAAAACAGAGAAGTTTGAAAAGTTGCCTGTTGGACCTACCTCCGCAAGACCAGGTCCCATGTTATTGATGGTTGTCAGCACAGCAGTAAAGTTTGTTACAAGATCTTTACCATCAAATGCCACCATAAAAACTGATGAAGCAAAAATTATCACGAATGTTACGATATAAACATTTATAGAACGCACTATCTCATGCTCAACAGGTTTGCCGTCAAGGTTTACCTTTCGTATGCTCTTTGGGTGTATATATGAGTGAAGCTCCTTTATCATTGTCTTGAAAAGCACGATCACTCTTGATACCTTTATACCTCCGCCCGTACTGCCTGCGCAAGCTCCTATGAACATTATAAGTACAAGCACCGTCCGGCATATCTGAGGCCACAGATTAAAGTCAGTGCTTGAAAAGCCCGTACTTGTAATGAGCGACGCCACCTGAAATACTGATTTTGTAAGTGCGTCAAAAATGCTAACACAGCGGTCGAGGATATTTGCGAATATTATAGCTGTGGCAATGAGGATTATAGCAAAATAACACCGTACTTCCTCCATTTTGAATGCCTTTTTAAAGTGCCTGTATATAATATAATAGTATGCGTTAAAATTCACGCCAAACAGTATCATGAAAATGGCAACCACCCACTGCAAATATGGCGAATAGCTTCCTAAGCTGTCGTTCTTGACTCCAAAACCACCCGTGCCTGCCGTTCCAACGGCTGTACAAATGCTGTCAAACACAGGCATTTTGCCGATAATAAGGAAAATAAATTCCAATATGGTCATGCCAAAATAGATTATATAAAGTATCCTTGCGGTATATTTCATCTTTGGAACAAGCTTGCCCACTGATGGTCCAGGGCTTTCCGCCCTCATAAGATTTATATTTGAGCCACCGCTCAGCGGTATGATAGCAAGCAGGAAAACTAAAACTCCCATACCGCCTATCCAGTGCGTGAAGCTTCGCCAAAAAAGTGCAGTATGAGAAAGCGCCTCAACATTGGTAAGGATCGAAGCACCGGTTGTTGTAAAGCCGGAAACTGTTTCAAACATAGCATCCGTGAAGCTTGGTATCTCTCCGCTTATCCAAAAAGGCATACACCCAACAAGGCTCATAACTATCCAGCTCAAAGATGTTGCTATACAACCCTCTTTGAGATAAAACACATAGTTTTTAGGCTTTTTCCAAGCCATTACCACACCAATAGCAAGGCACACAATGGCTGTTCCAAGATAATAAAGTCCCACGCCTTCCCCATAAACCAGCGACACTATGCAAGGCAGCAGCAAAAAGCAGGCTTCCATTCGCATAACGTTTCCTAAAATATATCGAATGATCGAGCTGTTCATATTTCCTCCGCTATTTCAGAATATCAGTGATATCGTTAAATCCCGTATGAGTAGTGACGACCATTACAGTGTCGCCCCTCTCTATAGTATCCTGACCGCTCGGGATAATGATCTTGCCGTTTCGGTTTATGAATGCCACAAGCAAATGTCTTTTTAAATCAAGAGCCTGAAGCTGTGTACCTGTGACCTCTGACTCCTGATCCACCTTGAACTCGATAGCTTCTACTCTATGATCGAACAAATGATACAGCGTTTCGATATTGCTATCTCCCGATTCGTTCTTCGCACGGACGTAGGCTATTATCGCCTCAGAGGTGATATATCTTGGATATACTACGCTTCCAAGGTCCAGTCTGCTTATAACGTCCTTGAAGTTTATCCTGTTTATCTTTGTGATAGTCTTAGCATTTGACACCTGTCTGGCATGAAGAGTGAGCAGGATATTTTCTTCGTCTATTCCCGTGAGAGCCACAAATGACTCTGCATACTCTATGCCCTCTTCCTTCAGAAGTTCCTCGTCAGTGCCATCACCGTTTATTATTATCGCCTTTGGCAAAAGCACGCTGAGATCCTCACAGCGTTGTCTGTCATTCTCGATTATCTTGACGTTGATCCCCATGCCAATAAGACGTTTTGCAAGATAATAAGCCGCCTTGCCACCGCCTATTATCATTGTGTTCTTCACCTGATTTGTCTTCACACTGAGATCCTCAAAGAACGTTCTTGAAAAATTTCTTTGGGTGCAAAATGAGATAACATCATTCTTTTTCATTGTGAAATCGCCGGATGGAATATATATTTCCCCTTCTCTCTCAACAGCGCATATAAGCAGGTTTGTTGCCGTTTTACGGCTAAGCTCAGCGATCGTAGTGCCGACAAGAGGATTGCCCTCAGGTATCTTATACTTTATAAGCTCCGCCTGACCATTCGCAAAGGTGTTTACCTCAAGAGCTGTTGGCAGACAAAGTATTCTTGACGCTTCTCTTGAAGCCTCAAGCTCAGGATTTATGACCATTGCAAGGCCAAGCTTCTCTCTCAGATAGACTATCTCCTTGCTGTAATCAGGTGTTCTTACTCTTGCTATAGCCGAACACTTTGCTACTCTCTTGGCAAGTGTACAACAAAGCAGGTTAAGCTCATCAGACTCTGTGACAGCAATTATAAGGTCGGCATTCTCTATGCCGGCGTCCTGCTGAACGCTAAAGCTTGCACCGTTTCCTACGATGCCCATAATGTCATAAAGACTACTGAGTTCCTGTATTTTCTTTGCATTCTTGTCAACTATCGTGATATCGTGACCCTCTTTCACAAGCTGTTCAACAAGGGTCGTGCCTACTTTTCCGCAGCCCACAATGATAATATTCAAACCGCCTGCAGGCTTCTTTTGTTTACTCATATTTTTCCTCCCACCGAATGACATACTGCCATTCACAGCAGTTCTCTGCACTTCTTCTCTTCATTAAGCAGAGCCTTTTTATAAAAGCGTATAATTCCATATCATATAATGTATCACTATGCTGTTAATAATATGTTAAAGTATAGTAAAGATATTAATAAAATTTACGACGATTGCCTAACTCATTTTTCCAAATTAGCGATTTTCAAAAAAAGTTATAAAAAAGCACAAAAAACTGTGCCGCCGATACATACCGACAGCACAGCTCAATTAAGAAAGAATGATTTGGAAGAATTACTCTACATTTTTGAGTGCCTCATCAAGAGGTACTTTCTTTACACGTCTTGTAAGGATAAATGCTATCACCGCATATGAAACGATACCGAGCAACGGCACTTCAACAAATATTTTTGCTGGCACATAATATGGCATCCAGCCTGAATACTGAGCGAAAGCAACTTTGAATATATACTTCAAAGTGACATTTACTATAGGAACAGTCAGCAGCATTGAGGCTATAACGACTATGGTCGTAGTCGTTATATAAAGGCTGTTTATTTCCCTGTTGTTGTAACCCAGTATCTTTGTCATAGAAATAGACTGGCTGTTCTTTTCTATTATGACCTTTGAAAGAAGATAAACAATTAGCATGAACATTATAACACCCGCTGTCGCAAACATACTTATCATAGAGCCCATAGACAGTATGAGCTGTCGTGATGTTTTTGTCAGGTCGTCTTTCGTTATAGTTGTCGCAATATACAGATCGTCTATATCCTTTATCTTTGTATTGGAGAAATAACCATTAAAATACCCGTCCTCAAGTCCAAAGGTCTTTATGAAGTCGCTGTCTGTCAGATAAACTGCTATAGTTGCAGGATCGTCATAGATACCCTCTACCTTAAAATTGTATTTTTTATCTCCGTAAGACTCTTTCAGCGTCACTTCATCGCCGACCTCTATGTTATACTTCTGAGAATAACCATCAGAGATAAACGCTCCGCCGTCTTTTATATCTGCATGAACGAACTTGCTGTTTTCTTTAACTCCGTAAATTGTTGCCGTTTCCTCTTTTAGCTTGTCATCGACAGTTTTAAGAGAGCCTGAACAGTATTTCTCTACACCCTCTGTTTTAGTTTCAACAGGCATTTTCAGCACATACTGATATTTGCTTATCATATTATCTTCTATTATATCCTGATAATGAAGAAGCATAGGCTTCATGCCAAGGCCAAAGAAGATGATAACATTAGCAAAAAGAATGCCAACAAACACTGTAATATAGTTAGGAATGTTCTGGAAGATGACTCTAAGTCTGAAACGCTTTAATATGCCTATCCTTGTGTTGAGCTTAAAAGCCTTTTTCTTCTGACGCTTTTTAAGATCACGCCTTAAAAATTTAAGCGGTGAAAGACTTAGTTTATTTACAAGCATTACAAGGTTTATTACGAAAAGTATTATAAGAGGAACTACTGTCGTCTTTATAAACGCATCTGCGTTCCAGATCGTTTTGTATGTTGGCAGACTGTAGCTTCCATAGTACGCTTTGACCGCAAAATCCTTAAAGCAGGTGTAACCAAGTATGTTGCCTACAATGGCAGATACAAGCACGACTATCATAGGCGTTGCAAGATAATGTCTTACAAGCTCGCCCTTGGTGTAACCTGAGGCTCTGAGCGTACCTATAACGTTTGCTTCTTTTGCAATGGTGTTTCCCGTTGTTATAGCAAAAACAAATGCGATTATGACCATAACAAGATAAAGAAAAACTGTTATCATTGTGTTATCGCCCTTAATATCGTCGCCTGTAAAATGTATCGCCTGATTTGAGTATTCAGGAATAAACTGAGTGAGCATTGAGATTCCATTTATATGCTTCATGACCTTCTCAGCCATATTCTGAGCTTCCTCGTCGTTTGCCGGGGTTTTATCATATTTCCATGAGTAGCTGTAATGAAGATCAGCCTCACCATAATCGTCAAAAAGCGTATCGGTAACGATAGCTACACCGAACTTCAAAGCGTCAAACATCATATCAGACGGATTAGAATACAGTGCGCTGTAATCTGAAAGTGCAATAAGACCTGTTATCTTAAGCTTCTTGCCACCGACCGTCAGGCTGTCGCCAACTTTAAGCTTGTTATTGTCAGCATACATTCTGTCAATAGCGATCTCGTCATCAGCAGAAGGAAGCTCACCGTCCATTATACATATCTTGTCGATATCCTTACGATTTTTGAAAAGCCTGATAGTGCTGTCAACTTCTTTTGTTTCTTTGTCAAGATAAAAATTTTCGTATACCTTTATCTTCTCCTCACCGTCCTCTATCTTCTTGATAGCATCATCATCGGCTTTTTGAAGAAGTTCAAAATTTCCGCTTTCGATATTGTATTTCTCAAAGCTTTCGTCATAAGCAACAGACATACTGCCTGCCGCAACAAGAAAGCCTGATACTATGCCTATCATCATTGTGATGAACAAAAACAGAACGATGTATTTTCCTATTTCGCCCTTAAGTTCTCTGGGCAAACGCTTGATAAGAGGGTTTTTCATGCTGCCCCTCCTTACCAATCAAGCTCTGCGGCTGTGAGCTTAGTTTCATTAAGATAATTCTTTCTTATCATACCATCTCTGAGCTTTACAACTCTGTCAGCCATTTGCTTGATAGCG
This sequence comes from Ruminococcus sp. AM43-6, assembly GCF_003461785.1. NCBI lineage: Bacteria > Bacillati > Bacillota > Clostridia > Eubacteriales > Oscillospiraceae > Ruminococcus > Ruminococcus sp. AM43-6. The sequence continues at coordinate 31,634 of NZ_QTXU01000011.1, read as the reverse complement.
TCATTATGTGTTACCATTATGATAGTGTTGCCATACTTCTTGTTTACGTCCTCTATAAGCTGTAATATCTCCTTGGAGGTATTGTAGTCAAGCGCACCTGTGGGCTCGTCGCAGAGCAGGATATCAGGGTTCTTGACGATGGCTCTGCCAATAGCAGTTCTCTGCTGCTGACCTCCCGAAAGCTGATTAGGAAGCTTGTGACGATGCTCGTAAAGCCCAAGGGTTTTAAGCAGGTCGTCAACGTCAAGAGGGTTGTCGCTAAGATATGCGCCTACCTCGATATTCTCCTTGATATTCAGGTTAGGTATAAGGTTGTACATCTGGAAGATATAACCCAAGTGCTTTCTTCTGTAAAGGGTCAATGCCTTTTCGTTCATGTCGGCTGTTTTTTCGCCGTTTATTGAGATATACCCCTCGTCAGCGGCGTCAATTCCTCCTATAATGTTCAAAAGTGTTGATTTACCTGAGCCTGACGGTCCGAGAAGCACGCAGAACTCTCCTTTTTCTATTTCGATATCAATGCCCTTAAGCACTTCAACTCTGCTCTCGCCCTCGCCAAAATGCTTTTTTATGTTCTTTATTTCAAGAAACACATTCATTCCCCTTTCCAACTATTTATTTTAATAATATATCTTTGCCGTCTTTAAACGTCATATCATACATATTTGTATGCCATAACTTACTTTACATTGTGGTTAATTACAACTAACTGATATATCTGATAAATCCCGCCGAAAAAGGCGGGATCTAACGATATAAATATTACTGATTTAGCCGTTTGTCGTGCTTTGCAAAGCAAAGCTTACAAGCTTGTCGAGAGCGTCATCAGATATCTGAGAAACAATAGCCACCGAGTCATTCTCGGCATTTTTTCTCTCAACGCCCACACGGTTTTCAAGAAAATCCTGAAGTATCACACTTGGAGTATAAAGCTCATTAGCTGCCTTTATGCCCTCAGATGTCAGTGTGATCTCACGGTAAGGCTCTTTGATTATATAGCCCTCGTCTATAAGCTTCTGAGTCATCTTGACGGTGCTTGCCTTTGTCACGCCCAGAACAGAAGCTACCTCTGTGGACTTGACAGGTCTGCCGTTCTGACCCAGTCTGTATATGGCAAATAAATACCTTTTCTGTGATTTAGTCAGCATTCAGATGACCTCCCCGAAGTTTATTACTGTTTTATCATGATCTGTGACAGCGAGAAGAATTTGGACAACAGCCGCAGCTGCCACCGCAAGAGCTTTTGCCCTGTTTCTTATCCTTTACGAGCTTGTAAATTATAGCTGCCACGATAGCAATGAGAATCACTGCAATCAGAATCGTACCGCCTACTGTGTCCATAATTATCCTCCCAACTGTTTATGCAAGATCAGTGATGATATTTGCTTTTTATTATGCGTTTGCGCCTACCTTAACGTCCTTTTCAAGCTTTGTGCTTTCCTTATAAGGTCTAACGAGCATATAGATGATAAGAGCGATAAGAGCTATTGCAAAGATAAGACCAATAACATTCACATTACCAGTGAAGAGGTTGCCAAGCTGATTTACGATAAGTGCGATAACATAAGCAAAACCACACTCGTAGCCAATAGCGAACCAGAACCACTTTCTGCTGTTCATCTCACGCTTGATAGCTCCCATTGCTGCGAAACAAGGTGCGCAGAGGAGGTTGAAGATAAGGAATGACATACCTGTGATGCCAGTGAATGCAGCACCGATAGCAGAGTAAACTGAACCATCTCCGCCGCCGTAAAGGATACCCATTGTACCAACGATGTTCTCCTTAGCAACAAGACCTGTAACAGCTGCAACAGTTGCCTGCCAGTTGCCCCAGCCAAGAGGTGCGAAGATCCAGCAGATAGCCTTACCAATGTGAGCCAGAATACTGTATTCCATCTGGTCTTCTGTGAGCATACCGAACGAACCGTCTACCCAGCCGAAGTATGAAGTGAACCATACGAAGATAGTTGACAGTGTGATGATAGTACCAGCCTTCTTGATGAATGACCAGCCACGCTCCCACATTGATCTGAGTACGTTGCCTACTGTAGGGATATGGTAAGCAGGAAGCTCCATAACGAATGGTGCAGGATCTCCTGCGAACATCTTTGTCTTTTTCAGCATGATACCTGAAATGATGATAGCTGCGATACCGATGAAGTATGCGCCTGTTGCTACCCAAGCAGAGCCGCCGAAGATAGCGCCTGCGATCATTGCAATAAATGGCGTCTTAGCACCGCAAGGGATAAATGTTGTTGTCATGACAGTCATACGTCTGTCACGCTCGTTCTCGATAGTTCTTGAAGCCATGATACCAGGGATACCGCAACCAGTACCGATAAGGATAGGAATAAATGACTTTCCTGAAAGACCGAACTTTCTGAAGATCCTGTCCATTACGAATGCGATACGAGCCATGTAACCGCAAGCCTCAAGGATAGCAAGAAGAATGAAGAGTACGAGCATCTGTGGTACAAATCCAAGAACCGCACCAACACCGGCAACGATACCGTCAAGGATAAGACCCTTGAGCCAATCTGCGCAGTTTACTGCGTCAAGACCGCTTTCGATAAGTACAGGGATACCTGGTACCCATACGCCGTAATCAGCAGGATCCGGATCAGCGAAGTTATACTTCTCAGCGGCTGCAACTGCAGCTTCCAGATCAGCATACTTAGCTGTTTTTGTTGTTTCTTCAAGTGTTTCCTCGTCCTCTACTGTATAATCAGCAGTTGCGGACTTATCTACTGTAGCAAGCAGATTGTCTGCTGTTGTCTTTGCAGCGGCAGCATCAAAGTCATCAGCCTCGTTGTCGATAGCCTCGCCGCCCTGCTGCTCGATAAATGCGTTGATTATGTCAAGCGAGCTGCCATATTCGTCAGCAGCGTCCTCAGCGTCAGATGAACCGATACCGAACAGATGCCAACCGTCACCAAAGAGTCCGTCGTTTGCCCAGTCAGTTGCGGCTGAACCTACTGTTACCATTGAGATATAGTAAACAAGGAACATAACTACTGCAAAGATAGGAAGACCGAGCCAACGGTTCGTTACGATCTTATCGATCTTATCTGATGTTGTAAGACCACCCTGATTTTTCTTTTTATAGCAATCCTTGATTATTGAAGCTATGTAAATGTATCTCTCGTTTGTTATGATACTCTCCGAGTCGTCGTCCATTTCTTTTTCAGCAGCGCAGATATCCTTTTCGATATGAGCCTTTACCTGCTCAGACATACCGAGCTGTTCAATGACCTTCTCATCTCTCTCGAATATCTTTATAGCGTACCATCTCTGCTGTTCTTCAGCAACATCATGAAGAAATGCTTCCTCAATATGAGCAATAGCGTGTTCAACAACGCCGTTGAATGAATGCTGAGGTACCATTGGAACTTTTGACTCAGCAGCCTTTACTGCAAGCTCAGCAGCTTCCTTGATACCAGTGCCTTTAAGTGCGGATATCTCACAGACCTGACAGCCAAGCTCCTTAGCAAGCTGATCTGTATTTATCTTGTCGCCATTCTTTTTAACAACGTCCATCATGTTGATAGCAACAACAACAGGGATACCAAGCTCAACAAGCTGTGTTGTAAGATAAAGGTTTCTTTCGAGGTTTGTACCGTCGATGATATTGAGGATAGCGTCCGGACGCTCGCTTATAAGATAGTTTCTTGCAACTACTTCCTCAAGTGTGTAAGGTGAAAGTGAGTAGATACCGGGAAGGTCCATGATAACTACGTCCTTATGACCCTTGAGCTTACCCTCTTTCTTTTCAACTGTTACGCCCGGCCAGTTACCTACGAACTGGTTTGAACCTGTAAGAGCGTTGAAAAGAGTTGTTTTACCGCAGTTAGGGTTACCTGCGAGAGCAATTTTGATCTCCATACAATTTGATCCTTTCAGAATTTCGGCACTCTGATATATCCTCATCTTCTAAGTACACATCAGCTCTGCCGATGAAATTTTTGCTGTTTGCCTGAACTATGTATCAGACCGTTTCGATCATCTCAGCGTCAGCCTTTCTGAGCGAAAGCTCATAGCCTCTGACTGTTACTTCGATAGGGTCGCCCAAAGGTGCGACCTTTCTTACATGGACTTCAACACCCTTTGTGATGCCCATATCCATGATCCTTCTCTTTACAGCACCAGTGCCGTTGAGCTTCTTCACGGTAACTGTTGAACCGATCTTAGCTTCTTTCAATGTTGCCATAACCTGTTCCTCCTAACTATACAAAATATCTTCAAACATATTTATCATGGCTTGACCGCCAAATGTTTCCTATACCATTATCTTCGCAGCCATTTCCTTTGAAACAGCTACTCTTGATTCTTTGACCTTAACGATAACGTTTCCTCCGATAGTGCTTACTACCGTTACCGTTCCACCTGCGACAAAACCAAGATTTTCAAGAAACTTTCTTGTTTCAGGTTTTCCGCCTACTTTCTTTATCATGTTTTCTTCCCCTACGTTTGCAAATGTCAGCGGCATCATTCAGACCCTCCTGTTCTTTTGTCAGTATCCAAAGTTAGATTCATCTAACTTTCAGGCTTATTAAAAAGGTTAGCATTTTCTAACCCGTAATATAGTTTAGCACGGCTAACCGAATTTGTCAAGACTAAATGTGCCGTTTTTTCAATTTTGTAAGCTTGCACAAAAACATAAGTTAGTTAAGTATAACTTTAGTTAGTTTTTAATAACTCGATTACTGCACAAACGCAGACAGAAAAGCAAAACTGCCTTTTTCCGCCTGCGTTTGCAGTTGACATTATTACATTAGAGATATATGCTTACTTAGCAAGAGCCTCGCCCAAAGTCTTGCAGCTTGCGAGAGCGTCGTCGTCAGGAGTTTCGTTTACAATAAGTCCCTCGCCATTTACAAGCGTTGCACCATCGTCCGTAACTCTGTCCTGCCACTGACGCATCCACTCGCCGTCACCCCAGCCGTACGAGCCGAAGAGTGCTACCTTTTTGCCTGAGAGCTTGCCCTCGATACCTGCGAAAAATGGCTCGAACTCACTGTCCTCAAGCTCCTCTGCTCCCATTGCAGGGCATCCAAGAGCTATTGCGTCATAATCCTCAACATTGCCGCTGAACTCAGAAACTGCGAAGCACTCTGCGCCTGCACCCTCTGCAACTGCCTTTGCCATAGCCTCTGTGTTGCCTGTACCGCTCCAATAAATTACTGCTGTTTTCATTATGATTACCTCCTAAGAAATTTTCAGGGCTTGGTAAATGCTTTCGCCCTGAGCAAGTTTATTACACAGATAATTTCTGCACTTGTCATAGTTATTAAAAATACGTCTTGCTCTGTTCTCGTCAGAATAGACTTTCCAATATCCGCAGAGAAGATAGTTTCTTCCCTTGTTCCGTATGAACCCTGTCACATCATCAACAGGATAGCCAAGAAACAGACCTATCTCATGAGGAAAATCCTCACTTGCGGATATTCTTCCAGACAGCCTTTCAAGCTGCTGTTCAAGGGTCATACGGCTGTCATAGCCAAAGCTTTCAAGAAGCTTTCTTACTCTGTTGTCTGCAAGTCTGTCAGATAAAAGCTTTTCGTTATAGAGAAAAAGCAGCTTTCTGCTTTTGCACTCGCAAAGCACTGTTAGCTTCATGCCCTTTGTATATGCCCTGCTGTTGAAAAGCTCGACATTCTCTTCAAGCCCATCCTTGTTCTTTTCCATTGACATAAGACAGGCAGGCTTTATTCCAAGCATTGCAGGGGCAAGATGATAAGCCATGCTTTTTTCAAAATTTCTCAGCTCAGACTGTGACATAGTCCCTCCTTTGGTTAGAAATTCCTAACCTATACATATAGATCTATGCGTTTACAACGCCTTTAGTACAATATTTTTCAAGCACGTTCTTCAAAGCCGAACAGCTTGATGAATGGCATATAGCCACGGGAAAATCAAGTTTGCTTGCTCTTTGGTTAAGACCATTGAGCATTTTATGTGACACTGTATCAGTAAACACCACTGCCAGATCAGGACTGCCTATCTTCTTATCAAAACCTGTAGGATATTTGATGAACACCTTAGCCTTGCAATCATATGATTTGCAGATATCCTTATAGCGTGTTGCCATACGGTCATTTCCGCCTACTATTATAACGCTCATACTTTTCTTAACTCCTCCTTTACAATAATTTAGGTTAGTATTTACTAACCATATTCATATTAGCATAAACTAACCACGTTTGTCAAGGGAAACTTATGTCAGAAGTATAAACTTTTCACATGATAAAATATTCACGGCAAAAGCGAAGATACTATATATAATATGCGTTAAATATCGCAGATTATGTTTGGTATTATTTTGCAAAAAAAAAAAAAACGGCGAAGTGTCAAAAGACACAACGCCGTAAAAAACAAATATTATTTGCTTAAAAGCTCTGCGAATTGTTTCATGAATGCCTCGCACACAACCTTGCCGCCTTCGCCATTTGGGTGTCCGCCATAGAGCGCACCCGCTGGGTTTTCAGGTGTTGAAAGCTGTGACGCAAAGTCAAAATACTCTGCGCCGTATTTGTCAGCCGTCTGCTTTTCAGTATCGTTAAGTGCGGTTCTCACCGCTTCGTGTTCCTCGTCATAATCCTGTGGAGGAGCATTGAACAAGATAGTCTTACAGCCTGCCGCCTGAGATTGTTCAAGGATAGTGCTTATATAGCCATTCACCTCGTCGGCATTGTTTCCGCCGTCGCCGCCGTATTCGCCCGAAACGATGTCATTTGTGCCGAACGCAACTATCATGATGTCACTGTTGAGCGCTCTTCCGAGCCAATTGCCTTTCTGTGAGCAATCGCTCGCTCTCGCCCAGCCAAGACCGCAGTTCCAGAAAGCATAATCAGAACCAAGCTCTTTTGCAATGCGTGCCGCCCAGAACTCATACGCCATGAAGTCTGTCATACAGCCCTGTGTGATAGAGTCGCCGATAGCCGTAACACGATATTTCACATCACGCTTTGCTCCTATAAGAAGCGGCAGTGGCACATCGTCACAATAAGTGAAATCGCTGCCGTTTTTCGATGATGTGGTAGACGTGAGGTTTGACATCTTGTTGCATGGAATATCTCTTCCCGTCACCGTCCATTCCCACACGAGATAATGATCCTCAGGGATATTCAGGGTAACAGGGTCGCTCCAAAAAGTTTCCGCAGGTGCGACTTTCTTTGAGCCTGCACCGTCAAATGTTACCTCAGTGCGTGAGGTTATCTCGTCATCCGGACCTGTTCCGCCGTCACAGACATAAGCCGAGGAAATCTCATACTCTCCGCCCTCTTTGCCTGCAAAAGCCTGCTTTCCGTCAGCGTTGTATGTAGAATCCACAGTATTTGAAAAATAGAAAGCGTATTCAAGCTCTCCGTATTCCTCCAGTGGAAAATATGCTCTGTATGTTACCTCGTTAGCTTTCTTTACCACAAAATTGTTTCCCGTGGCAACGTAAGTGTTCGACACATATGTATCGAACTTATCATCAGCTATCTTACAGCTTTCCACCGCAGGCTTTTCATCAGCCTTTGAGCTTGACTTATCAACCACGCTGCTGTCAGCGCTTTGACCGCAGGCTGCCGCAGACAGTGACAAAGCCGCTGCCATTATAAGTGATATTACCTTTTTCATCTATGTTTTTCCTTTATTAAAGACTATTAGTCCATAGCAGCCTTTATTGCAGCCATAAGCTCATCATATGTTTCATAAGCAGGAAGCTCAGGATATTCAGCCTTTATGCTGTCGGTACTTCTGAAAAGGAAGCCTGCCTTGCTCGCCTGAATCATGCCAAGGTCATTGTGGCTGTCACCGCTTGCGATAGTTTCAAAGCCGATAGACTGGAGAGCCTTTACAGTTGTGAGCTTTGACTTTTCACATCTCATCTTGAAGCCTGTGATCTCGCCGTTGTCAGCAACTTCAAGTGTGTTGCAGAAGATAGTAGGATAACCAAGCTTCTTCATAAGAGGACCTGCGAACTGCGAAAATGTGTCGCTGATGATTATTACCTGAGTGAAGCTTCTCAGCTCGTCAAGAAACTCCTTTGCGCCTGGCATTGGGTCGATAGTTGCGATAGTATCCTGAATTTCCTTAAGACCAAGACCATGCTCCTTAAGAATGTTGATACGGTATTTCATAAGCTTGTCATAGTCTGGCTCATCTCTTGTTGTTCTTTTAAGCTCAGGGATACCTGTAGCCTCAGCAAAAGCTATCCATATCTCAGGAACGAGAACTCCCTCAAGGTCAAGACAAGTGATATACATACTCATAATTATTTCCTCCTTAGAAATATACAAAAAATTCGTAATTTGATTATACCATACTTTTTATAATAATACAAGAGTTTTGCTTTAAATCATTAAGGCAAAAATAATACAAAAAAATCGTTGCCCATTGTAAAATTGCGCTGTTACCCCTTTCTGACACTTGACAAATTGTGTTACATATGCTGTAACTAATACATATACTAATTATAAATCATTATTAATAAACAATGAAAAGAGGTGATACATATTTCTACAAGAAAAGACGGTATCGAAACGAAAAAAAAGATACTCACTGTATGCGTCCAACTGTTTCTGGAACAGGGGTATAAACAGACAACTATCTCACAGATAGTGAAAAAAGCTGGCGTTGCAAGAGGAAGCTTTCAGAATTTATTCTCCACAAAAGACGCTATTCTAATGGAACTTGTGGGCACGATGTTCAGCGGACAATTTGGAGTGGCAAAGAACATTGTTGGTGATAATATGTCGCCGATATACACATATGCTGTGGAAACTGCCATACAGATAACCCTCACTGAGCTGAATGAAAATCTCCGAGAGATCTACATTGAGGCTTATACTATGCCTGAAACGGCTGAGTATATCTATGTTCACACTACGTCGGAACTGAAGCAGATATTCGGTTCGAATTTTCCGGGCTATACCGAAAGCGATTTCTATGAAATGGAAATCGGAACATCAGGAATAATGCGCAACTATATGGCAAGAAAATGCGATATCCATTTCCCGCTTGACCACAAGCTTAGACGTTTTCTTACGGCGGCAATGCGAGTGTATAAAGTACCGGAGGAAGAACAGGCAAAAGTGCTTGCATTTATCAGATTGCTTGATATTAGAGCTATCGCCACAGAGGTCATGTATAAGCTGTTTGCAATGCTGGAAATGACATTCGATTTTAAACTTTCAAAAGATGATGAAGAGGGGGAAACAAGATGAAAAAACGGTTATTGAGCATCATACTTACTCTATGTATGGTAATGTCCATTACACCATTGAACGCATTTGCGGTCACAGAATATGGCATATGGATAGGCGAAGAACAGGTAACATCTGATAAAACATGGAGCAAACAGGGCTGGAAATACGATATACAAAGCAAGACCCTGACGCTTCTTGGTTACAATATGGCGACTATAGGCAAACGTATAAACGGCAACAGCGAAAGACCCAGCCGATTTGGTCTTATATACGTTGAAGGCGAACAAGATCTGACCATAAAGCTTGTCGGCAGCATTGATCTTGGCGACAGCCCATTTTCAAGCCAAGCCGCAACAAAATACAATGAGAGCTACAGCGGAATTTACGCTCCTGACAGTAATATCACTATCATTGGCGACGGAACATTTTCAGCAGTAACACATGACGCAGCAATATACTGCTCAAATCTTACTATCGGCGACGGAACTGAACAAAATGCTACTAATGTATCGTGCGAAAGCTTCGGCGCTTGCATTATCGTAAAGTATAATATGATAGTTAATGACTACAGCACTGTCTGGGCTTGCGCAAACGGACCAACTGTGGGCATGAACGGCATTTATGTTGAGGGTTCGCTTTATGTAAACGGCACTAATACCACCGTAGAGGGTCGTGCTACATACAGACCTGTTAAGGGAGAGTGCACCAATTACACACACTACAGACCAAAAAATCTCACTTCAGGCGGATATTTCAACAATGCAGGTTCAACTATTGCAGGAATAATGGTATATGGAATTTTGACAGTTGACGGCAGTAAGGTCGAAGGTAACGTCTTTAAAGAGATATACAAACCACAAGAGTATGATTCAGAATACACCTCAGGCCTTGAAGCAGGCGGTATCGTAATAAAGAACAACGCCACAGTAGAAGGCAGAAACATTAATCCGTCCACGCCGGGATTCATGGAATATGGCGTACAAGTTCACCATTACGCCATAAAATTTTTAGGAAAAGGACGTGTCCGTGCCGGAACAGAGTATGTGGATTATGAAAGCGTCAATCGTGGTTTCCGTAAATCAGGCGGCAACGAAATAACAGTTTCGGGACGGCTGAAACTCTATGAAAGCGATACTTGTCCCGCTGACTTCAAGAAGTTTGCGCAGTATGGCTTCGGAGGGTATACAGAGTATTATACAGAAAACATGGATGACATCTATATAAAAGATGATAATGGCCGTGGTAAAATGTCATATTTCAAGGATATGCATGATTATGAAACATTTTATTTAGCAAGCGGAATAGATCTAAAAGATATATATGAAATCGATCTGGACACCAACGTTCCATTTGATGTAAACATACTTTCAGGCGATATCAAAATGAACATAGATATCAAAAGCGGTTTTGAGCTTCCGAAGATCATTGTCTATGACGGCGCAACTTTAAAATTAAAGACCTCCCCTGATAAAACATATAATTTCACTTATCCTATCGAGCTGAAAGGCGGCACGATAGAATTTACAAACAGTGCGATCGTGCGAGGACTTAACATTGTAGGAGAGGGCAAGGTCATCATTGATAGCGGAAACTACTCTGGAACGCTTGGTGACAACGTAATCTTGCAGATATCAGGCGGAAGCGCTGACTTCAATGACAACGGCAAGGCTGTGGACGCAAAAGGAAACTCGGTACACAAGTACACCTATGTTGCAAGGGGTGCAGATGGCAATGAGTTTATAGGCAGTGCTAACACACGTCAGCCGCCATATGACGATTTTTATGGCTATAACCGCTCAGAAATATTCCATGACGGAAACAAGCTTCATCTCTGGCTCAAGTCACAGGATTCCATTTATGGCGTGAATGCTTTTAAAATAAAAGCTGACGGCACTCTTGAAGATGAGAACACCTATTTTAATCTGCGTTATGGAACGAATATCTTAGAGCATAGGATACCTTTTGATCCTATAACATTAAAATACTTTGTTGTGAAAAAGAACGACGTCGTTACGCTGAAAACAATGGAAAACGAGCCGTCCTCACTGCAAGACAGTGATATCCGAGTAGAATGGTACAGTGTTGAAAACGACAAGCGCACAAAAATAAATGCCCATGGCACAAGCATGTATGTGGGGCGTATGGGCAACAGTGACAATGGTACGCATTATCAGGCAGATGTATATTATTTAGGCTGGGATTCCAAGCTCAATCATTCATATACCTATGACGCATATATCTTCATTGACGAACCGGTATTTACTGCTCCTGACAAATTCCACTTGGATAAAAAGGCAAAATTCGAGGTCACAAACAATACGCCAAATGGCGCAGTAAGGCTCAAATATCTATGGGAAGTGAGCAAGGACGGCGGAAAGACTTTCACCGCCATTGACGGAGAAACTTCTTCTGTTTACGAGCCTACTATAGAAAGCCAAATGAACGGCTGGCAGATAAGATGCAAAACATGGGTATCAACAGGCGACGGACAAAAAACTGAGCCGACCGTTTTCGGCCCTGTTACGATAAACTTCTCCGAAAAAGCACCGGTCATAGTAAAACACCCGCAAAGCGGTGCAACAAACGCTCCTAGCCAGCCTAAACCTGTTAAGCCCGGAGAAATAACTATCGTAATTGAACGTTACTATTTCTTCAATGTAGAAGCAACAGGCAGTGAACCGCTCCAATATCAGTGGCAGGAAAGCAGCGATAATGGAGAAACTTTCGTTGATATCCCACATACCAACGACAATTCACATTCATTAAAAGTGCGAAAAGAAAACAACGGAAAGCTTGTGCGCTGTGTTGTATCAAATGAATACGGCTCTGTAGTTTCAAATGCGGCAAAGCTTACAATATATTATTCTCCTGAGTTTACAGCCTCACTCGGCAATAAGACCATAAACAGCGGAGAAAAGGCTACATTCACACTTCCTATCGCTCAGGGAAATCCTTACGGAGCTGAGGTGATATGGCAGGTGAGCAAGGACGATGGAAAGACTTTTGCAGACGTTACCGAAGCTGACGGAACGTTCTCTCTTGATTCAAAAGTCGTGGACGGCAAAGAAAAATGGTCGACTACATTCACCACCTGTGCAACGAACATAAGCTTTAACGGATATATGTACAGATGTACGGTCAAGAACGCTGAAAATGCGGACTATGTGGGTACTTGGGTATCGGAAAAAGCAACGCTTACAGTAATAAGAAACTGCGCAGTAGACGGACATATATTTGACGAGGAAACGATAATCTCCGAGCCGACTTGCATCGATAAGGGTGTGAAGAGGTTTAATTGCTCCGAATGTTCACAGTACAAAGATGAGCCTATAAACCCATTGGGACATGATTGGAAAGAAGCGACCTGCACAGCTCCAAAGACCTGCAAACGCTGTCAGGCTACTGAGGGCGAGCCTATCGAACACAGCTTCGGCGATTATATATCCGACGAAAACGGACATTGGAAGCAGTGCAGTGAGTGCGGAACTGACAGCCAAAAGGAACTTCACGCCTACAAGTGGAATACGGAAGACGGCGAATATTGGCAGAAATGTACAATTTGCGGATATGAAACGAAAAAATCAACTATTTTGAAGATATCCATAAACGGAACTGACGAGACCTGTCCTTTAGGTGATTATGAATTTACATTTGCTCTGCCTGAGGGCTGTACTGACGTGACAGCAGGCTTCAGATTTGCAGGCGACGGTACGGAATTGGCGTTTACCGCAAAAGACGATCTTTACACCGCAAAGGTAAGTGCGTCAGATCTTGAGAGCGGAACAATGACGGTTTACGCTTCGGCAAAACTCAAAGACGGTTTTGTCATCTCAGGTGAAAAAGAAGTAACCGTGCTCGAAAACCATGTGGGCGGCACTGCGACTTGTACTGAAAAAGCAAAGTGCAAATTCTGTAATAAAGAATACGGCGACCTCGACCCGACAAATCACACAGGCAAACCTGTTTGGGACTTTGACAGTAAAGAACATGAAAAAAAATATGATTGCTGCGGCGAGGTGACTATCGAGAGAGAACCCCACGAATGGAACGCAGGCGAATGTACAGAGTGTGGATACAAGTGTACACATTCCGGCGGCAAGGCGACCTGCACAAAGAAAGCCACCTGCGATATCTGCGGCAGTGAATACGGCGATATCGACCCGAACGATCATGGAAAGCTCACACATATAGATAAAGTTGACGCAACACATGACAAAGAGGGAAATATCGAGTATTGGTACTGCGAAGAATGCGGCAAGTATTTTGGTGACAAGGACGGCACAAAGGAGATACAAAAGGCAGACACTATTACAGATAAGCTGAAAGACACTCCAAGTGATGACAAAAAAGATAACTCAAAGCCAGATAAAACGAAAGGCGATACTAACGAGAGCAAGACAGACAGCTCTACAGCAGAAAAGCCGAAAAACGATTCAAGCGAAATCAAGGCAGACAGCTCCACGGCTGATAAGCCTAAGAGCGAGCAGAAAAATCCACAGACCGGAAGCGGCAGTGGTATGAGCCTTTGGCTTGCAATGCTGTTGATAAGCGGCGGTGCGGCAATGGGAATAAAGAAAAAACACAAGAAATAACTGATCTCTTAACTGCACACAGCGGTTGTCTCAAACGGCAGCCGCTGTTTTTTTGATCAACATGACAAAAAATTTGTTACCCAAAGTTAAATTACCCCTTGACCTGTGGCGAAAATAGTAGTAAAATAGAAATGTAAATACAATAATTGAAAGGAATGTTCATCATGCCAAAGTTTATCGTTGAAACATCTGCACGTCACGTTCACGTTACTCAGGAAACTCTTGAGATACTGTTCGGAAAGGGTGCAACACTTACAAAGAAGAAAGATCTTTCACAGCCTGGTCAGTTTGCTTGCGAGGAGAGAGTTACAGTTGTAGGTCCTAAGAGAGAGCTTGCAAACGTATCTATCCTCGGTCCTGTAAGAAAAGCAGACCAGATCGAGCTTTCAGCTACAGACGCACGTTCTATCGGCGTTACCGCTCCTATCAGAGAGTCAGGCGACACAGCAGGCTCAGGCGCTTGCAAGCTTGTTGGCCCATGTGGCGAAGTTGAGTGTTCTGAAGGCGTTATCGTTGCTAAAAGACATATCCATATGACACCTGCTGACGCTGAAACATTCGGCGTAAAGGATAAGGATATCGTTGCAGTAAAGATAGAGTCTGCAGAAAGAACAGCTATCCTCTGCGACACTGTTATCAGAGTAAGCGACAAGTTCGCTCTTGCTATGCACATTGATACAGACGAGTCAAACGCTGTAGGCGCAGGCAGAGAGCAGTACGGCGAGATAGTAAAGCTCTAATATCGCAGTACATACAACTGTTGATTTGTAGGGGCGAACAGTGTTCGTCCACCTTTTAAAAACTTTCAACCAAAAGACCGCTCATCATAGGGCGGTCTTTTTTTCATATAAAAAAATCATCGCCGCAGGCGATACCATAATTCCTCACTCCTCACTCCTAATTCCTCATTGACAACAACGTTTCGATTGACACAAAACTCCACCTGTGATATAATTTTCTTGTAAAACACATAACGCAAATATGGAGATCATAAAATGAATAACGATACAATAAAACTTATACGGAAAACCTCAAACGTAAACTCACTTATGGTGATAATTTTCTATATGCTTGATATCGCACTTATAAGACTTGGCGACTTGTCGGTGTACCATATCGCAGGAAAGTCAGCCTACTATGAGGATATCGCTCAGCTTGTGAGCTACTGCATACAGTATCTCGTGGTTGTGCCAATAGTTCTTGTCGTATTCAGACTTGTGAGTGGCAAAAAAGAGGGGCTTAAAATAACAGCCTGTTTCAGAAAGCCCTCAATGCCTGCAAAATGGGTCGCAAAATGGATCGTCATATCATTCGGTCTTATCTATGCCTCAAATTATATCAACACATTTATTTTCTCATATGTGCAGAAAGCTTCGGGAACGAGCCTTAAAGGCGTTGACTTCACTTCAAGCGGCACTGCCCTGGGCGGCGTAACGAGTGTGCTGGCAATGTCAGTGCTTGCACCGTTTTTTGAGGAGCTTATGTTCAGAGGTACGCTTTTCAGAAATGCTGAAAAATGCGGTCAGCTCACAGGCATTATAATGGTGGGGCTGACATTCGGTCTTTGGCATGGAAGCTATCAGCAGATACTCTATGCGGCTGTTATGGGAATGTGTGCCTGCTTTATGGTTGCAAAAACAGGATCTATCTTCCCGTCTTTGATACTTCACTTCACCATGAACACTATCGGAGCAGTCCAGAGCGTCGCACTTGGTTCGATAGACTTTGACAAGTTTGCCGCAGACCTTGAAAAAGGTCAGATCACAGGCACAGCACCAATGATAATAATTTCTGTCGCACTGCTTTCATTCGGACTTATGATAGCTGGTCTTGTACTTTTTGTAAAAGAGCTTAGATATCATCGTGAAAGTTTCAGGCTCATAAACTTCTGCCCTGACGTTTCACAAGGCAAAAAGATAGTCATCTATCTCACCGCACCTGTTACCATACTCGCCTTTGCCGGTCTTATCTTCATCACAGTCCGCACAGCTTTAGGTCTTGGGCTATTCTAAAATACGCATAAAAATAACGCAGACTTTTTACAGCCTGCGTTATTTTTATCAGGAGTTATTTATTATGATTTAAGGCTTGCGATCTTCTGGTTTAGTTCCTTGATCTCGGAATCTACAGTTGCAGAATACTTCTCACGAACCTGCGTCCATGTGGACTGTACACCCTCTTCATTAACATTTGAAGCATCACTGTAGAGTGCGTCAACCAGGCACTGGTTTCCGTCAAACTGCTTTCTGTCGCCGAGAGCGGAAGATATACCGTAAGCATAGTCGAAGAGCATAAGGTAATCGTCAGAAACAACGTCCATTTTCACATCATACATCTCGTCTGTCCAATTAGGGTTGTTCTCCATGAACTTGTCCTTGTTTGTCTGCTCATACTTAGGATCTGTCTTTGAAGCTCTTACGCACTCGAACCAGCACTTAACAGCTTCGCTTCTTGTTGAACCTTTTACCCACATGAAAGCTGTCATATCAGACGTTGTTATCTTCTGCTGATTATCGTCATACTGAGGAATAGGAACAACGCCCCAGTTCTCGCCCTCCTTTGGAGTTTGGTTGCCTGTGTAAGCCCACTCGCCCATTGCATAGAACAAGCAGTTCTGATTGAAGCAATCTCTTGCAGAGCCTACCCAGCCGTTGAGGATAAGTCCGTCCTTCATCATATTATAAAGGAAGTTCTGAGCCTTTTCGATATCAGGGTCGTTAAGATTGCTTGAAAACTCGTTTGTTGCAGGATCATAGTTTACAAGACGCTTGCCCGTCTGCTGAACAACGTGCGCTCTGAAGAAGCCGTTTACACCGTAACGCTCAGTATCAGCCGGTGCGTTGCCAACATATGAGGACATGATATCCTCCCAATTCTTCCAAGTCCACTCATTGTTTACATAAAGCTCATATGGATCGTCAAGACCCTCTGCGTCAATGATATCCTTATCATAGCAGAGCATAGCAGAAGCAGAATAGCCAAGAGGCGCAACATAGTGCTTTCCATTGAGCATGAACTGATCTGCTGTATCCTTTGTTGCAGACCACAAAGGCTGGCTGAAATCAACTATGCTGTCGATAGGCTGATACATATCCTTTACTACCTGTGAAGGGAATGCAAGCCACTCATACTTGAATATATCAGGAATATCCTTGTTAGCTGTGATAGCAGCAGCAAGATTATCAAACCTGTCCTCATTTGAAGTCTGCTGGAATCTTATCTTTCCGCCCTTGCTCTCAAAAAGCTGAAGCTCTGTGCTCTTCTCAGGACTGCCCTTAGTAGGGTTAAGGTCGCCCTCACCGAGATAAAGTATCTCTTTTTCAGCACCCTCAGGGATAGCCTCGATAGATTCCGTGTCAGCTACCGCAACGTTCTCTGTTGCAGAAAAATCGTCCTCCGCCTTGCTTGAAGAGTTTGATGAGCTTCCGCAACCCGCTACTCCTGTTGCCATTGACAAAGCCATTACAGCCGCTATGTACTTTTTGTAATTCATAAAATATTCCTCCATAATTAAATATTTTAGCATCAAAGCTGTCCGTGTGTAGTTGATGAGTTCATATATTAAATCTTGCTATAATTATACAACACATATAAAGCTATTGTCAATCACCATTATAGCACAATTATCAGCAATTTCATTGTACACTTTGCACAATGAAATCCATGTGTATTGTTAAAACACAATATTACAATCAATATCGTATAAAATATGCATATAAAGTTCAAATATTTAATGTGCAGTTTGAAAGCCTTTTGTAGAAAACATTAACACAGGCGGTAAAAAATGCACCGTATTTATGCAGTTCGTAAAACTTTTTTCATGTAATCGTTTGATGTTTTCAGAGGTACTTGTAATTGTCGGAGCATTATAGTATACTTGTTTAAGAAGATTTTTTACCGAAAGGAAATTGCTTGATATGACAGATTTTGAAAGAAACAAAGCAAGGGTGACAGCCAAATATGAGGCTCTCATCAACAGAAAAAACATTGTGTCAGACAGCTACAACGGAATTTATGACAGATACGTTTACCCTGTTCTGACAGCCGCACACGCACCTATTATCTGGAAATATGACATGAACCCTGAAACAAATCCATACTTCATGGAGAGATTGGGCATAAACGCAGTACTGAACTCAGGCGCTATTTATCTCAACGGCAAGTATTACCTTGTTGCAAGAGTTGAGGGCAATGACAGAAAGTCATTTTTTGCAGTAGCAGAAAGCGACAGCCCTGTTGACGGCTTCCGTTTCTGGGACTTCCCTGTTCAGCTTCCTGACACTGAACCGGAGGAAACAAACGTATACGATATGAGACTTACTCAACATGAGGACGGCTGGATATACGGTGTATTCTGCTCAGAGAGCAAGGACAAGACTTCAAACGATCTTTCTGCCGCTACAGCTCAGGCTGGAATCGTAAGGACAAAGGATCTTAAGACATGGGAAAGACTTCCTAATCTCAAATCCAAGTCACCACAGCAGAGAAACGTTGTGCTTCACCCTGAGTTCGTTGACGGAAAGTACGCTTTCTACACACGTCCACAGGACGATTTTATCGAAACCGGCTCAGGCGGAGGAGTATGCTTCGGTCTTTGCGAAGACATCACAAACCCTGTTATCTGCACAGATGAAGTTGTTATCTCACCAAGGCAGTATCACACAATCACAGAGGTAAAGAACGGTGCAGGCGCAGTGCCTATCAAGACACCAAAGGGTTGGATACACATTGCACACGGCGTAAGAAACACAGCCGCAGGTCTTAGATACGTAATTTATGTATTTGCAACTGACCTTAAAGACCCTTCCAAGCTAATCGCTTCGCCGTCAGGACTTTTCATTGCACCACACGGCAGTGAAAGAGTGGGCGACGTATCAAACGTTGCATTCACAAACGGCGCGATCGTTCGTGAAAACGGTGACGTGTATATTTACTACGCTTCATCAGACACAAGACTTCACGTTGCGGCAACAACGATCGACAAGCTTATGGATTACACATTCAACACTCCGTCAGACCCACTGCGTTCTGTTGACTGCGTCAAGCAGAGATGCGAGCTTATCAAAAAAAATCTCGAATATCTTAACAAGTAACATATCAAACACAAACAGACGGCTTCTGCTGTCTGTTTTTTTGTACACTAAAACTTCCTTTAAGTCTGCCATATCCGTGCATAAATATTGCACTACCCATGTAGGGGACGTCGTCCTCGACGTCCCCTGGTTGTTTGCCCGACGAACTATACGTTATCCGCATGGCATGTCTACACAAATCTGTGACAAAGCCAAAACTTTGACGCTACCAGAAACGGGACGTCGAAGGCGCCGTCCCCTACAATTATGCTATGGTTTGTCTGCCGCAAAACTGCTGAATCCCTTTACCGCAACTTTTTTTATATACCCTCTTGCAATCGTCCACAATCTATGGTATAATTAATTAATAAAAGCACAATATATGCAATATCACGCACAAAATTTTCTCTTAACTAAGGAGTGTTTATAATGAGATGTCCTTTTTGCAACTATGAAGATACAAGAGTAATAGATTCACGTCCAAGCGAGGGAAAAAAGCGTCGCCGCCGTGAGTGTCCGAAATGTGGAAAGCGTTTCACTACTTACGAGGTGGTCGAAAAGCCACAGCTTATGGTATACAAGCGTGACGGCTCATTTGAGCCTTTTGACAGACAGAAGCTTATAAAAGGCATTCAGAACGCTATCAAAAAGCGTCCTGTCAGTGTTGATGATATGAAAAACCTTGTTGACGATATAGAGAACACCTTTGCAAACAAAATGCAGACTGAAACTACTACAAGTGAGATAGGCGATATGGTGCTTATGGGTCTGAAAAAGCTTGACCACGTTGCATATGTGCGTTTTGCTTCCGTTTACAAAGACTTCTCTGACGTTGATTCGTTCATTCAGATAATCACTGAGCTTTCTGACAAAAAGAAATAAAAAAAGAGCGTTCCGATATTTTTCGGGACGCTCAGCCTGTCGCAAAACCCCTAGATTCATCTCGAATCAGGGGTTTTGCTTTTATGCAATCAATAAACCAACAATAAATGTAATCATTTTTCGTAAAAAGTGTCAAAACAAAGCGATCTACACTCCGTGGAGAGATTCATATTGTAAAAGATCTGGTTGAATCTGTTCCGAGCAATATAAAACAGCAAGTAAAAAAATGAAATTTGGTCAAAAGAGCCAGCCTGCTCTAACTGAATACACGTTTCACATATATAGGACAGAACTCGGGTGAAATTTGCACTCGTTTACAAAAGATTCAAAAAGAATCTGCAAGCTGCATGATCAGGCATAGGCGATATATTGCCCTGTCCGTTAAAATGACAATGGGCAGCATAGTGATGATCTTACGCCTGTGATCGACACCAAACAGCCGAACCTGATGACAGATGTGCTGACTGCTCTCATTTTTAAGTATAACTGAAAAAATATCGCTGTGACGTATATTCCAAAATCAGAATTATCTTTGCTTTCAGCTCTGGAAATTTCATATTTAAAATAGAGTTCTAACAGACATTATCTGTCTTATGAAAGCAGAAAGGACTCCGTAACCGTTTGGTTACTGAGTCCTTATTCTTCTTATTGTATTTTTCATACAGCAGTCTGTTGCCGAGAAGGAAATGACGGAGATGATTTTAGAAAGAGGATATTAGCACGCATAGTTAAAGTGACTTTTTATAATCATTACCACCACAAAAGTGGTGGGTTGCTCTGCTCCAAAAAGGAACTGTTACTGGCTTTGCCCCTCAAGAGACTCCGAGGGTTCAGCACCGCATTACATTCACTGGCAGCCCTTATATGTTAGGTGCTTAATTTCATTTGTTTATAACCTCGGTGTATTTTAATTTAGTAATGCAGTCGCCAAATTACTACTATTTTATCATATTCGGAGGTTATTTTAAAGCGTTCGCTAAAGCTTTTTTATGTCCCCGGTAGAACCGGACGTTTAATTACGCTAAAGCGCCCAAAAGAGCCCTCGAAAACGCTTTCAGGGCGTTTCCGAGAACCTGCGATCAGTGTTGATTTTTCTTTATCCTGAATACAGCAAACACTATAGCTGCCACAAGAGCCGCTGCCCCTCCGACTATCCCCAAGATAAGCGGGAGACTGCTTTTTCCCTCTCCCTTTTCGGCAGCGGAGGAAACAGCTTCTCTTGTATCAAGAGCTTCCTTATCCTTGGCAATTACCAGAAGCGATACCGTCCTTGGCTCCATTTCAAGAGTCAGGCTGCTGCCGTTCAGTGTCACAGCCGGGTTTGAATCGGTCATATCAAATAACTGTGCTGACATACTGTTTATCCCGTAAAGGTGAGCGTACTTGTACTCGTTTCCAAGCTCGATATTTGCGGTCGTTTTGTCGTCAAACGCCTTGTTTGTCACTACGAGGGTGATGACGTCCTCGTTATCTCCGTTAATTGCAGCATAGGCGGTCGAGGTCTCGATATCGTCCGTGGTACAGGACACAAGCGTATCGCCAAAGCCGCTTCCGCTGCCGTCATAGTTGGTGTACAGATTGATCGCGGCAAGCTGATACTGTGCGTCCATTGTAAACAGGTTGGCAGCATAGACCCCGTTCTGTGCAAAAATGCCGAGGGTGTCCGCCTCCATTATAGCACCGCAGACATCGTAAGCTCCCTGAAAATCATATTCAGTGATGGCAAGCTTTGTGCCGGGGTAATAGGTATCTATTGACTCCTTAAGTGCCGGAAGTATCGGCAGGAACTCTGCGCCTGCGTCGGTTATCCAGCTGTCCTCGGTGTAGGTATCGTCCCAGAAGCTTCGGGTCGAGTTCAGCTTATTGTAAACACAGTCGGGATCGCCATAATGCTCGCAATAGCGCTTTCCGCAGGCGCCCTTTGCCTCGGTGTAAAAATGCACATCGAGCACATCGAGCAGTCGCCTGCCGTTCTCGTCCTCTGCCTTCTTCATTTCGTCAAGATAGTAATCTATAAACCATTTGTACTCGGGGTTGTCGTTTTTTATCTCTTTCCAGTCAGGCGCATCAGCGAAATTCGTAAACGCCCCGTAGCCGAAAAGCGCAGGACCGAATATCTCGGCATTCGGGTCAATATCCTTTACTGCCTTAGACATAGTTACCGACTTTTCAACGATCTCAGCGCAGGTGGTTTTTTCGGGATGAACGAGTGAGTGAGTGCTGCTCCACAGCCCCGGCTCATTGTCGAGAGAATAGCCCCTGATGCCGCCGTTCTGTGAGTCGCCAAGGGTGTTCACAAGGTAGTTTACAAACTCGTCCATATAAACAGTGCCGTCATTCAGATCGGGCGTCAGGCTGAATTCATCGCCCTTTACAAGTTCAACCTTTTTCCAGCGGTCAGAGGGCGCTCTCTCAGCCTTGCTGACCTCGCCGTTCATGTCGGCAGAAACGTAGCCCGCAAGCTGCAGCGTCATAAGAGGGTATGCGCCCTTTGCGGTGCAGACCTCATTCAGCTTCAGAGCGGCACAGCCCGGCTTGTCCTTCATATCCTCCGGAACATTCTGCTGAAAATATCCGTCGGAGATGTTTTTCCAGTCAGCTCCTGCATTTGAAGCGTTCGTTTCCCAGTTGTAAGCGCTGTAGCGGTTGCCGCCCGCACGCACCGCCTTATAGGAAACGTCATTTTCCATAAGCTCCGCATTAACGCCGTAAATATAGGGAGAGATCGCTTTTCTGTCCTTGCCCGTATCAACGGTTATGTTCACTGTTCTGCCCGATGAAGTGCCGCTCACCGAAAGCGTGCAGCTGAGCATTATGGACATTGCTGCCATAAAAGCCGCAAGATTTCTTATTCGCATAGTATCACTGTCCTTTTTAATCAAGCTTCACAAACGCTGCCGAGCCTGCTTCGATAACGCAGCTGTTGCCGCTTATCTCTGCACCGCTCCCGAAGCTGTATATAACCTCTCCAAGTGAGCCGCCGACCGTCAGCTCATAGGCGGAATCGGTAGGGTTTACTGCAACGAGTATTCTCTCGCCGTCAAAGCTTCTGACATATGCAAGAGGTCTGCCCTTTGCGCCGTCGCAGACAAACTCGATATCTCCAAGGCTTTGCAGAGCTTTGTGCGCCTGTCTTACTGCAATTAGCTTTTTGACCTCGCTGCGCAGCGAATTATTGACGGCAATCTGCTTCTCCGCAGTCGGTCTGTCGGGGTCGGGGTCAAGGGGGATATAGAGCTTCTCTGCCGGAGCGGAAGAAAATCCTGCATTCTCCGAGCTGTCCCACTGCATAGGTGAGCGCGAGCCGGTCCTGCCGTAACCGCCCTCAACAGAGTTCAGCCCCTCAACGTAATTCATGCCGATCTCATCGCCGTAGTAGATGTAGGGTGCTCCCGGCATCGACAGCAGGAAGGCAAAGGCAAGCTTTCTGCGCTCTCCTTTGATGTGACGGGCGAGTCTGTCCATATCGTGATTGCCCGAGGGTATGCAAATCAGTCCCTTACGCTCCGAACGCTCATAGCTGTCCATATATTTGGACACAAACGCCGATGCGTCACCCTCTCCGCTGAAGAAGGGCTTTTCATTTCTGAACAGGTCGTTGTAGTGGGAAGACCCGAAGTGCAGCAGGAAGTCCATATGAAAGCCACCTGCAAGACTCTGGTAAGGCTCTCCCCACTCGGAGACCATTGCGGCCTCGGGGTATTCCTCGTCAAGAAATGCCCTTATGTTCTGCCAGAGGGCGATGTTGCCCTTCTGATCCTCATCGTTTTTGACAAGTGAACCTGCCATGTCCACACGAAAGCCGTCACAGCCCCGTGAAAGCCAGAAGCGCATGACGTCCTTGAGCGCCTCCCGGGTAGCTACAGCGCCCTCGGAATCCATAGACTGCTGCCAAGGAGCGTTCGGCTTGTAGAAGCCGTAATTAAGAGCAGGCTGGTGGGTGAAGAAATTGACCGCACAGCTGCCGTCACGTTCGGATATGCCCCTTATTGACGGGTAGCCCGCAGGCTCCTCCCAAACGCTGTCCGTCCAGACATAGCGGTCGGTGAACTCGTTGCGGTCGGCCTTCATGCTTTCTTTGAACCAGGGGTGCTCCCATGAGGTGTGCCCCGGCACGAGGTCAAGCAGAACGTGCATACCCAGCTTGTGAGCCTCCTCGAACAGACGGACGAGGTCGTCATTTGTGCCGTATCTGGGGGCTACCCTGCAATAGTCCGAAACATCGTAGCCTGCATCCAAAAAGGGCGATTCAAAGCAGGGGTTTATCCATATCGCCGTACAGCCCAGCTCCTTGATATAGGGCAGCTTTTCGGTGATGCCGTTTATATTTCCGATGCCGTCACCGTCCGTGTCCTTGAAGGACTGGGGATAGATCTCATAAAATACTGCGTCATCGAGCCAGTCAGGTCTTTTTGCCATAATAATTACCTCCGTATAAATATTCGTCAAGGGGTTGATTTGCTTGCTTCTGTATGATATAATACTACATATTGGAGAAAAAATCTACGCCGATAATATCATAAACCGATACTATAATACTTTTATGGTGATAATATGGAAAAAGCCGCATTAAAGGAACACCGCCGGCACAGCACAGCCGACAAGCCGTTTTCTTACTATATCTCGAATATTTCCGAATACTTTCCCAATGTTCCGCTGCACTGGCATAAGGAATTTGAGCTTAATGTCATTCTGGAGGGTAAGGGTGATTTTGTAACGGGCGATAAACACTTTACAGCTTACAAGGGCGATATTGTGCTGACGCCGCCTGACATGCTCCATGCTGTTTATCAGCATGATGACAAGAGATGTGTCTACGATACCCTTGATCTTGACGGCTCCATGCTGGGCAGCCGTGACAATGACCGTGCCGCAGACGCGTTTATCGCACCTCTCATTTCAGGAGCGTACAGTATAGAAACTCACATTACCCCCGAGCATTGCTATTACAGCGAGCTTCTAACCACGGCGGAAAATATGATAAGCGCTGCCAAGGGTGACACGCCCCTTCTTGATATGCTGATAAAAAGCGAGCTGCTGCGGTTCATGTTCCTGCTCTATGAGAGCGGCAGCATTTCAAGGAACGGTTTTGTAAAAAAAAGCTCACTGATGCGCCCCGCGATAGAGTACATCAATGAGCATTTTACTGAACCCCTCACCATAGACCAGCTTGCGGGCGTTGTTCACCTGAGCAAAAGCTATTTCATGGGTGCATTCAAGAGGGAAACCGGCGTCGGAGCAATGGAATATATAGCCCAGCTGCGCCTGAAGCTTGCAAGAGAGCTTTTGAGAGACACCGACAAAAGCGTTGCAGATATAGCTTTTGAATGCGGATATCATAACCTCTCGAACTTCAACAGGCAGTTCAGATCCGCCGGCGGCTGCTCTCCCAAGGAGTACCGCTCACGCTGCACAGACTCAGATCAGACAGTACAGAATGATTGAAAGGTTATCATTAAGCTGTACAGCCGTGTTTTCACTGTAGGTTTGTCAGACCGCTGCGGCATGAAAAGCTGGCTGCACGAAAAGGCTCAGAATGCCGCCCCTGACGATACTGCAATGGTACTTAGAACAGATATGGGCGGCTTGAAGGCGATAAATGACACCTTTGGCCATGCTGAAGGAGACTATGGGATCAGAACCGTCTCGAATGTTGTTCAGAGCATTGCCAGTAATGAAGAGATATGTGTACGCACAGGCGGTGATGAGTTTTGTCTTATAGGGATAGGAAAATACGCTGATGATGAACCGCAAAGACGGACAGAACGCTTTTTAAGAACACTCGAAGCTGTGGGCCGAAGTTCCGACAAGCCCTACGAGATAACAGCGAGCATAGGGTGGGCAAGTGCTCCTTACAGTGAAAATGTTGTAAGCGAGCTGCTCAAGACCGCTGATGAGCGAATGTATGAAAATAAGCTGATGAGAAAGAAAAACAGGATATGACATACAGTCATATCACTGCTTAGGGGTAAAAAATCTGATATCATTTGCGTACTTATAATACCTACCTTAGCTGCCGAATACACTCAGACACGGATAACCGTCCTGCTTCAGACGGCTATCCGTGTCTTATTATTACAGCTTTTCCAAATAGAAAATTCAGCCCTCAAAAGTTGGATCGCCGACCCCTCCGTGATATTATTTCTTGAATTTGCTGCTTATCTCGGCAAACTGTGATGCGATCTTACTCCTGCGCTCTTGCAGCTTCATCGACCTCTGCTGCTACCTCAGCCGCATCGCTCCAGTCCACAGCACTGCCGATCAAGGCACCATAGCCGCCCATGATCATCATTCCAAGCGGTCCGCCTGCGATACTGAGGAGGAAACCGATAAGACCACCGACAGCGGTATCATTCGATGTTTGCGCACCCGTGTCGAAGCCGTCAAGTGTCTTGATCGAGCCCTCGGTATTCTTTGCGATGATAGCCTGAGATACGACATAATCATTTGTCACTGACCTTGCTTTAAGCTCTGAAAGCGCTTGAAAGCCCTCGCTTTCAACGCAAAATTTACGATAATGATGTTTTCCATAAAATATCCTCCTTGTTAAAACTAAAATCGCCTTTGCACCGCAACTGATCGTAAGCATTACGTTCATTCGGCTTACTATCATCATAGCACAAAAGCGATAAATTTACCACTACAGAAATGCAAAAAGTGTTCGGACTTTAGAGTATCTCAACAATATTATCCATGACCTCAAAGATGATCTCTTTCAGGTCTTTGGTGCTGACCTTGTCCGGTGAGGACAGCCAGAAAGGTGTATGCACCGTTTACAGCTGAAGCCACCATTTCAGCGATAAGGACATAGTTTTTTATTGTGACCTTTTCGGGATAACGCAGTTTGAATTTGAGCTTGGTACAGCTTTTCCATTTTTCAATAAAGCATAGATCCGGCTGAGTTATCATAAAAGCATGAAAGACGCTCCAATGCTCCTTGAGTAAAAGCTCTATATCTTCAAGAGCTTTATCCATATCTGCCATTGACAAAGGTCTGTTCAAATTTCCGCCGACAACATTCATAAGTCCACGGATCAGCTCATCCTAGATCTCAGCTCTTACCCTCCTCGATGTCCGTCATCATTGCTTTGAATCCGTCACGCTCGAAAGTTGTTCCCAAAACCACGTCATCGACATAGTAAACGGTATTACTAAAACCATTATCCGCTGCATACATCTTGAGGATAGCCATTGACGGATTTTGAAATCTTTGGTATAGTGAATATGGGGAATCGCAGGAGCGACGATGAGAGGGAACCAGAAGAAGTCGCACAGCGACTTTCACATGATACAAGGCTTGGCAGAGGGCGCTGCCACTACGATCCCGAATTGAGAAAAACAGAAAAAGGAAAACTGAAAAGATCAAAAACGAGAACAAGCGTGATCTGTACCTGAAATGTCTTTTTGACGCTTTTTTACTACCTTTGGTTCAAATGCCTTTGCTGTCTTAATATCATACATCTAAAAAATCAACCTCCTGTGTTATTTCTATTTTACCGCAGCTTGCTGACTTTTTACAGCTTTTTCAGAGTGGCGATCTTGGCCGCTTTTGTTATGCAGGTTTAAGTCGGCATCCGACAGAAGTAAAATGTTAGAGAACCTTGTTGCACGGTGTATGAAAACATGATATACTTAATTTGGAAACGGATAATATTCTGAAATGGAGATAGGAAGGGAGTGACTGTATGCTGCCGATATATATGGCATTGATCGATGATGAGGAAGATAAAAGCGATTTTGAAAATATAGTAAATAAATATGAACGAAAATGAAAATTTCTGCAAAGCGATCGAACAAGCAGTTGTGCTGCCATGTGCAAAAGAAATGCAGCTGATATCTGATGAAAAATGTGATTTTTCATCAGCATACAGAAGAAGGATCCGCAGATTGACCAAAGATCAAGATAAAACACCCCATTCATTGATAAAGACGACCTTGCAAAAGATGATATTCATAATTGCCGCAGTGCTTATGATCGGATCGATAACAGTAGCTGCTGTTCCGCCGTTAAGAGAATGGTTTGTTGGTTTGTTTACAAGCAGCAATGATAATAATACTGATGTCTGGAATGTACATGTGGATATTCCTGCCGATGATCTTACAGATGCGTTTGTGTATTGTGAGCCAACATATATCCCGAATGGATTTGCTGAACAGGGCCGAACTCAAGAAGAAACTATGCTTATCATTGATTATTCTTCTAATAATGAATTTATCGAGTACACTCAAAGCAGTATATTAACGAATAATCAGATAGATACGCAAAACAGGACAACTGAAAAGGTATCGATAAATGACAATGACGCTCTGCTGTCTTACGATGCCTATACATCAACTATTGTATGGACTGATGGCAGATATTCTTATACAATAACCGGAGATTTGTGCAAAAGTGACATAATTAAGATGGCTGATTCGGTAAACTCTACATAATAAAATATTTTTCTGAAAAAGTGTGTACATATTCACTCAAGCTTGTATTTTACTATATGAGGAGGTAAAATCTTGAGGATAGGAGTGCACATTTTTTATGCAATAACAATAAAAACAAGTACGTGCAATTATGGAAACATACAAACTTTTATTTTGCAACCAGCCATTTTTATCGTTTTTTCAGTTTATATAATTGAAAGCTGCTGATTCCAATGAAGATATGAATATTTATTATGCACAATTCTCCGTTGCAATAATTGTGTGATATGATGAAGTTAAATTACTCTGCAACAAAACTTAAAGAAAATTACACTTACATTGAGAAAGGACGTTTAATATGAAAAAGATCGTTAAGAGAATCGCAGCTATGGGTGCTGCTGTTATGATGATGAGCTCTATGGCTATTGGGGCTAGTGCGGCAGATAGTAAAGCATTTAGTCTTCGCAACACGCCGGGAGCACCTTCAAGCGATAACGTGACTTCAAAAACACTTAATTTTAAAACAACACAATCTGGTAAATACACTACATATACCAAATTGACTGCAAGTAAAAATACTACAGTTACGACCAAGGGTTATGTTTGGAAAAACAACACTTGGAATTTGATCACAACATCTACGGGTACACAGAAGACTACAGGCTCGTGGTATCAGATAATAGTTGGCATGAATGCTAAAAACGTTGTTTCTATAACTAAAAATGCTTCAAAAGCAACATCTGATTCTGGAAGTACTTCTGGTTATTAATATATGCACTTAAAATAACATATGAGCGACATATTGTCTGAAATTTATCAGCCGATAGTCGCTCATAATATTAGTAAAGGTCGTGAAATAATGAAAAAAAATTATGGCGTTGTTATATCTCTGCTTTTTCTTTTCCTTTTTGGTTGTTCATCTCAGGACAACAAATCCAATAACCACAGTACAGATGATGCAAGGCTTGAGCCTGTGGAACAGGCTTATGACGGCTGTGATAAGTTGCTTGGCAGCGATCACGGCAGTTTTAAGCTGCCAGAAAAGATAAGCAAAGTGGACTTTAATAAGGTATATTCTTTGTCCTGCAATACTTTGAAAAATGATGATATGACCAATGCTGAAAAGTTATTCAAGACTTTTTATGGTGACGATTTCGACGAAAGTGCACTTTCAACTGACAATGGCGGAATAGTTTATCAGGCTGGAATGAACACCTCTGCATACTGGGGTATGGATATTGCACTTTATTCCGCTGACTATGAGTTTCAAGAAAACAGTAGCGGACAGACTTATGTTGTGGGGCTTGACGAGGGCGGCATTACTTTGGGTGGCAAAGCCATTGATGTGACTGATATCGACAGTGGATTAAACAATTATCTTGCTGATTTTTATAAGGATTTTACGATCAATACCAAAGAGTTTTCGGTGAATGACACTGTGGGCAGAATTGATTTTGCGGCAAGTCTTGACTATGAAAATGTGCCTTTTCAGTATTCGCCCTCTGCATACAGTCGGGCAGACAACGAGAATAATATGAGTTACTGGACGTTTTTGCAGGTGACAGGCTCTATTGGGGCGGACGGCAAATTTGATTTTATCAACGCAAATGCGCCACTTAACATACTTGATAAGACGGAGAAAACTAAGATGATACCATTTGACGAGGCGGTGAAAATTCTTGAGACGGAGCTTGCAAAAGGGTCTTATTATGAGTTTTCAAATGTTGAGCTTATGTACTGCTGTCTTGCAAATCAGCCAGCATTGGATATGACCGAAGAGGACAATGTTGCTAAGGCTGAACAGTTGGCGGAGGAATACAACAAGACACCAAAAACCTTTGAGCCTATGTGGTGTTTCGAGATAAATGGCGGCGATGGCGCAAGCGAAGGCGCAAAGGAATATATCAAAGTCAATGCGCTGGACGGCGAGGTCTTTGTTGATGTTTCGTAGTTTCATAGTGCGGAGCTTTTGGGAGGAAAATCGGGCATAAAAAATCACAGCATTCGTTTGAGTGCTGTGAAAAATAAGTGTAGATAAACGGGAATTTAGGCTGTTGTACCCCAATTATAAAATATATAATTACTCTTAGTTTCTATTATAACAGTTATATCATTCCATCTCGGTTTAACAAGATATTCCGCTCTTATAAACGGCTCTAAAATTATGTTTACTGAATTATTCATATCAGAAAAGCGAGATCTCAAAAAATTCAATTCTATGTCTGGAACTGGCTCATAAATACGTTTTTTATAGATTTCATCATAGTTATCTGCAAATTCAGGATCTGTGTTCATAAATTCAAATACTGCATCAACAAAATGATCTAAAGACTGGTAGTTTTGTTTTGGTGCGATCACAAATTCAATGCCTTGTTCTCTATCGGCGCTTCTATTAAAACATAAGTTTCCAAAACTAATCGCAAACATTTTAACACCTCTAAATTCCGATCTGTCGAGCAGAAAGCTCAACATATTTTTCCCATTATACCATATCTACATAAATAAATCAACAAAAACCGAAAGGACAGTTGTATGAAAATAAACAAAAATACAGACAAAATCACAAAGCGGCTTTTTGGTATTGCTGTGATAGGCGGAATCATCTGTCTGACGGCTTGTGGAAATAGTAATAATAACAGCGGGAATAATTCATCTGCGGTGGTGGTATCGGCTGAGGAAAGCAGGGCTGGCAGCCTTTTGGAGAGCAGAGTGACATTGCAGGCTGAGGCTGTGGGTTATGATAACGGACAGCTCACCTTTGTTTATGACGGCAAGGAATACACGCTTGCAATGGACAGCGAGCTTTTTGAGCACGATGAAAAATATGTGAATGGAAAAAGCTTGTCGCAAGCCATAATAAACAATAACATTTGTGAGGACATTTCGGCGGAGATAGTAGCAAGCGAGGGCATAACCAAAATATACAGCTGTGATGTTGTAAGTCCTAACGGCGAAAAATACGCTTCGGGAATGTATGAGGATATCAAGGCGGACGTGCCTGCGGAGGAGTATGACTACAAGCTTTGCCACAAGAGCGGCTCTGTCTATGAGCTCAGCAATGCGAATAAGACTATCACGGCTGACTTCAACGATCTTGAGGAGTGGCAGAAAGGAAAATATCCCGAAAGTGCTGATGATGTTATGTTCGGCGGCTATCTTTTTACCGACGGCAAGTTTATTATTGAGGATATCAACTTACTTGTTGCGGTAAATGATGACGGCTCAAAGACGTATGAGCCGCTCACGACCAGTGACCTCCCCAGCTTTTTCGGCACAGTACAGACCATAGGCGACAACATGGCCGAAATTAAGCTCACAGACAAAAAGACAGTATGCACAGTGCCTACATATTATTGCGACGGTGAGCTTAACGAGGGGCTTGAAGTCATGGTGATACTCGACAGCTCCACAGATCTTTTCGGGAGCGGAAAGTCGGAGAGTTTTGATTACGCCGTTATCTGCACAGACCCTGCGGAGTATGA
>NZ_QTXU01000010.1:0-88815 GCF_003461785.1 Ruminococcus sp. AM43-6 | reverse complement strand
TCAGTGTAAAATGTACTTGGGTCATGTAAAAGTCCTCCTGGGTATGTTTTTGTCGTTAATAAAACAGCTAATACACCGGTTGAACCAGCAAACATAGAAGTAAACAATCCTACGTTTGTCATATCACCTGTTTTTACAGGGTTCTTTTGTCCGCTAGGCTTTGTTGGAGTAGTTGGCTTGCTCGGTTTCTGTGGCTGTTGTGGACTTACAGGTTTATTTGTTACTTTTTCTTTTACGGTAACTGTAATTGTTTTTTCAGTAATTGCACCATTTTTATCTACTACACGGAAAGTTACATGATAAGTGCCAGCCTTAGAAGTATCTACATCATTTGCAATAATGTTATCTTTTGTTAAAATAATCGTTCCGTCCTCTTTATCTGTTGCTGTCACATTTGCCAATGGGTCGAACGTATCGCCTACATTCAATGTAACATCATTTGCTGAAATGATTGGAGCAGAGTTAAGGTCGCCTGTATTTTGTTTCACAGTTACAGTAATCGTTTTTTTAGCAGAAGCTCCGTTTTTATCTGTTACTTTATAAGTCACATGGTAAGTACCAGCCTTAGAAGTATCTACATCATTTGCAACAATATTATCTTTTGTCAAAGTGATAGTTCCGTCCTCTTTATCTGTTGCTGTTACATTTGCCAATGGGTCGAAAGTATCGCCTACATTCAATGTAACATCATTTGCAGAAATAGTTGGTGCTGTATTATCTTCTCCTTGTGAGTTTAACGATAATTCTACTTTTAAAACAACGTTTCCGTCTTTATAAGTACCGCAATCATACTCATAAGTAACTGGTTTTTTTACATCATCTACCGTTATAATTCCTGTATCTTTATCTAAAGTTCCATTTGCAGTAACTTTTACTTTTGAAATATCTATTCCTTGTTCAACATCTTTTTTTAAGTCGATTTTATTCCCTTTAATATCAATATAACCGTTGCCTACAAAAGCATGATTATTTTCAAGAACTTTATTCTCTCCGACATTTAACCAGTATAAATCATCGCAAATTAATTTTTTAATTTTTGTGTTTTTACTTATATCAAGACCTCTTATCCCTTGTTCAAAAATTTCACCGCAACGTAGCATTTCAAGTTCTAAATTATTGCTTAAATCTAATTTTTTAATAGTTGTATCATGACAAAAAAGGCGTGTCAGTTTTGTGTTTTTTGTTACATCTAATTCAGCTATATTTGTCATATAACATGATAGTTGTTTCAAATTAGGGTTCTTACTTATATCAAGTGTTTTTACTTTTGTATCTCCTATATCTAAAGTGACTAATTGCGGATTATGTGTGACATCAAGTTCCATTAATCCTGTATTGCTACAAGATAGTTGTTCTAAGTTAGGATTGTTTGTTACATCTAAATTGGAAATAGAGGTACTATCTGCAAATAACGTATTCAATTTTTCATTCTTAGATACATCAAGACTGTTAATTGATGTATTATCGCAAACGAAAGCTTCCAAATTCGGATAACGTGTTAAATCAACGCTTCTTACTTTTGAAGAACGACAATCTAATCTTTTTAAAGATGAGTTTTTAACCGGACTTAAGTCTGAAACAGAAGTCGTAGAAACATCTAAAGACTGCAAATTTGTTAGATATTGAATACCCTCTAATGAAGATATCGTTTTCATATCATGCAAGTTTAAGAATTGGGCTTTTGATATTTCATCAACAGATAACACACTATCGCCGTCTTTATCAAATTCTGCAATGATTTGTTCTCTAAATACTTTGTCTGGAAAATGTGCTTCATCAATAGCAATGCTTCCAGCTTTTACTTCTGTATTTTTGCTTGCTTCAACGGTCTTATCTTCGGTAACCACTTCTTTTTCTGGTGTTGCAGGTGTTTCCTGTTTTGTACTTTCTTCTTTTAAAGTTTCTGCATTTTCAGCAGTTTCTTCCTGTTCCTTGTCTGTTATATTCTCTTGTACTTCTGCGTTTTCTGTTTTCTGTTCCACAGGAACTTGCTCTGTCTTGTTTTCTTCTACAACGGCTTCCTGCACAACTTCTGTGTTTTCCTGTGCCATGACAGGAGTAGGAAGCCCTGTAAGTGCAGTTGTTGTTCCAATCATCAATGCGGAACTTACTGCAAGGACTTGTTTTTTCTTCATAGTTTGTTCACTCCTTATTTTTCATAAATTCTTTGCATAGAAAAACGCACAAACTCCCCCTTATAACTGGATAATCTGTGCGTTCTGTTTATTATTGATAGAATTGAAAAAAGGGCAGAATTTACTTGTCTGTCTGTCTGTCTGTCTGTCTGTCTGTCTGTCTGTCTGTCGCAAGCGTAACAATGTGTGAACATGACTGTCAACCCTTTCTTTCAAAAAAATTCAATCCTTGCTTCTATACAAAAAACATTATACTGGAAACAAACACCTCTTTCAATCTTTTTATGCGTGCAAGATAAAAAAATTGAGACATCACACTTTTCCTTTTTTCCTCTTGAGTACCCACAACAGAAAAGAAAAAGCCCTGTCAAGAGCTTGCCACCATTGGTGGTGCTTTGCACTCTTGATCGGGCTTTTTGTTTGCTGTATCTTCTCGCAAGAGGAAAAAGATTACTCGTCCTCATCATCAAAATGGTTATTCCTTAATACTTCCCGTAACAGTTCCATATCCTCTTTTGAGTTCGGATTTATCATTTTCACGACTTGATAAGGTGTCCTATATTTATGTCCCTCTATGCTTTCCCCAAACATATCCATACTGTATAAATCATCATAGCGGTCTAGTAATTTTTGAAACTTCAAATGCTGGATAAATTCTTTGATTGGGTAAAGGTCGGACGCTTCAATGCTTTTCCCGTTGATATAGTCTGTAATGTATTCCCGTAACTTTTCCAACTCATATTCCAGCCATTCTTCCTCGCTGTCAAAGAAGTTATCATAGTGTCCGTGTTTCAGTTCTGCATTTAGACGTTCTTCTGTTCTTAAAAACTGACAGACTTCTTTTTCAGACTGATTGACATACTTCCATTCTCCCGATAATAATTCATTCGGCGTTACGTCCAGCACTTCCATTATCTTTTCCAGCGTTTCATAAGCAGGATAGTTCAACCCTCTTTCAATCTTGGAAAGGCTCTGCATATTGATACCGATTTTGTCCGCAAGTTCCTGTTGTTTCATTCCCCTAAATTTTCTTATGGTCTGTATATTATTTCCTAAATGGCTTATTTTCATTGCACAACCCTCCATATCTCGTTATATCTTCACTGTTATAAGTCTATCATGCTTAATATGATTTGTAAAGACAAAAAAAGATATTGACAAATAAGCATATAAGAATTACTATGCTATTGTGAGTGAATAAGCACAATAGCATGAAATACAAAAACATTCAAAAAGAAATACCCATCTGATTAAACCCGTAGATATGAATATTGGTTGAAATGGAACTTGTTAGAAAAGGCAAAACAGGACTTGCTGACAAAGTATTTCTGACACGGTGGCGGAAGCCTCTCAGGCTTACCGCCATGACACCTTGTGTCAAGGGGAAGAAATGCTTTGTCGGCTGGCGAGCCTGCGAGCCTTGACTGTGCCCCCGTTATCTAACAGGGGGGCACTATTTCACAAAAGACAAGTCAAAAACCATACAACCCCAAACCTGTGAGTAGTAATGAGAAGTTTTAAGAAGATAGTAATTTCACATTCTTTTGAATAGTGGTTTACAGGTATTTCAAGGCTGTTGTGGGATTGGAGGAATACAATGAACAATTTAGAATTTGCACTTGAAATGAAGAACAAACGTCTTGCAAGCGGTCTTTCACAAGGAGAACTTGCAAGTCTTACCCATGTATCAAGATATAGTATCAACCGCTTTGAGAACGGAAAAGCCAACGCAAGTAAAGAAACACAGAACATTATCCTGCGTTGTCTGAATTACTATGTCTGTGATAAGCCTTTTTATCTGCTCGTTGATTATCTGTCTGTCCGTTTTCCAACGACTGACGCATTAGAAGTTATCCGAAAGGTGCTTGGCATGAAAGCGGACTATTTTATCCATTATGACTATGGGTATTATGGCTATAAGGAGCATTATGCCTACGGGGAAATCAAGGTCATGGCTTCTGATGATGAACACATGGGTGTATTTTTAGAATTAAAAGGGGCAGGCTCACGCAACATGGAATATGTCTTACAGGCACAGAACAGGGATTGGTATTCATTTTTAAACCGCTGTCTTGACTGTGGCGGTGTTATCCGACGTTTTGACTTGGCAATCAATGATATGTGCGGTCTGCTGGATATTCCCGTTTTGTCTGAAAAATACAAAAATGGCGGTGCGGATTGTCGCTGTAAAAACTATGAAAATGTACAAGGTGGAAAACTAAGCGGAAAAAACCGTAATTTAGCAAGTACCCTTTATATCGGCTCAAAGGCAAGCACAAAATATTTCTGCCTGTATGAAAAACAAAAGGAACAGGCAACCAAAAAGAAACATACGGATATTATCAACCGTTTTGAAATTCGTCTGCGTGATAAAAAGGCAGTACAGGCAGTTGAGGAATTGTTATTGACATATAACCCTCATGGGTTGGTGTTTTACCTTATTACTGATTTTGTGCAATTTCCCGATTATCCGCTGTGGGAGATATTCATTTCCCATGACAGTTTACCTTTTGAAATGAACCCCGTACCTGTCAATATGGAACGCACTCTGCAATGGCTGGAAAGACAGGTCATGCCGTCAATCGTGATGATAGAGGAAATCGACAGGCTGACAGGCTCAAACTACATGAAAATGATTGATGAATGTACCAACCTTTCCGAAAAACAGGAAATGCTTGTAGAACAGATGTGTACGGATATAGCAGATGTAATCGAAAGTGAGGGGGTGTTTTATGAGTAATGCACAGGATATTCCCGTATGGGAAAAATATACCCTTACCATTGAAGAAGCGTCAAAGTATTTCCGTATCGGAGAAAACAAGTTAAGACGCTTAGCAGAGGAAAACAAGGACGCTGGCTGGCTCATTATGAATGGCAACCGCATACAGATTAAACGCCGACAGTTTGAACAGGTTATTGACAAATTGGACGCAATCTAATGCAAATGAGCCTTGTATGTGTTATGATGAACACAAGTCATATCAAGGCTCTTTCCAACAAGGAAAGGAGCAGACACCATGAAAGAAAAAAGACGGGATAGTAAAGGACGTATCCTGCATACTGGAGAGAGCCAACGAACAGACGGGAAATACTTATATAAATATGTAGACGCATTTGGAAACACAAAATATGTGTATGCTTGGAGATTGACACCCACAGACCCGACACCAAAGGAAAAACGGGAAAAACCCTCACTTCGTGAACTGGAACAGCAGATAAGACGGGATATTGAGGACGGTATCGACAGCACAGGCAAGAAAATGACGCTTTGCCAACTCTATGCCAAACAGAACTTACAGAGGGCGAATGTGAAGAAAAGCACACAAAAACAACGGGAACAACTCATGCGGTTATTGAAAGAGGACAAGTTGGGTGCTAGGAGCATTGATGCGATAAAACCCTCTGACGCTAAGGAATGGGCGTTACGCATGAAAGATAAAGGCTTTTCCTATAACACCATTAACAACCATAAACGCTCGTTAAAAGCGTCATTCTATATCGCCATACAAGACGATTGTGTAAGGAAGAACCCTTTTGATTTTAAGTTAAGTGAAGTCCTAGAAAATGATACCAAAGAGAAAGTCGCATTGACAGAGGAACAGGAACAAGCCTTACTCTCATTTATCAAGACAGACAATGTGTATCACAAGCATTATGATGATGTGCTGATACTGTTAAAGACTGGACTTCGTATCTCGGAACTGTGCGGACTGACAGTAGCTGATATTGATTTCAAGAATGAAGTTGTAATTATCGACCACCAGTTACTAAAGAGCAAGGAACAGGGCTATTATATTGAAACGCCTAAGACGAAAAGCGGAATAAGACAAGTGCCATTAAGTAGAGAAACAATACAGGCATTTCAACGGGTTATGAAGAAACGCCCAAAGGCAGAACCATTTGTGATAGACGGACAGAGCAATTTCTTATTTGTCAATCATAAAGGCAAGCCCAAAGTTGCGATTGATTACAACGCCTTATTTGTCCGTATGGTAAAGAAATATAACAAGCACCACAAGGACAATCCCTTGCCACATATCACACCGCATACGCTACGCCATACATTCTGCACAAGACTGGCAAGCAAGAACATGAACCCAAAAGATTTACAGTATATCATGGGACATTCAAACATTAGTATCACAATGAACTGGTACGCTCATGCGTCCATAGATACCGCAAAATCAGAGGTTCAGCGTCTAATCGCATAGAAGTATTTACCACGATTTTAACCACGCTTGATAGCGAAAATATAAGAAGATAGACCTAGATATGTGAGGTTTACCACAAAAGCAAAATGCCCGTAGAGCCTATAAAATAAGGCTTTGCGGACATTTAAGGAGATATAAAAAGATAGTCAAAAAGACATATATAATTTCAAGATGAATTATTAAAACAAGGGCTTAAAAAGAACATCAAAATCTGATTTTAGAGATGAAAAATATGCATGATAATAATGAAAAAGATAGCCGCTATGCGGATATAATCAATCTTCCTCACCATACCTCAAGCAAACATCCGAGAATGTCTCGGGAAAACCGTGCATCCCAGTTCTCCCCGTTTGCGGCTCTTACAGGCTATGATTCCGAGATCAAGGAAACTGCAAGGCTTACAGATGAAAAGATTGAACTTGATGAAGATAGAATATATGATATTAACGCAAAACTTCAATATATAAAAGATAATATTGACGTTAAGCCCGAAATCACGGTAGAATATTTTATTTCGGACGAAAAGAAATCCGGAGGCGCTTATGTGACTCTGAACGACAGGGTCAGAATAATTGACGAATATGAACGCACGATAGTGTTTGTCAGCGGAAAAAGAATTAATATCGACGACATTTACGGAATACTTTTGAGTAGGTGAAAT
Source organism: Ruminococcus sp. AM43-6 (assembly GCF_003461785.1). Taxonomy (NCBI): domain Bacteria; kingdom Bacillati; phylum Bacillota; class Clostridia; order Eubacteriales; family Oscillospiraceae; genus Ruminococcus; species Ruminococcus sp. AM43-6. The sequence continues at coordinate 81,808 of NZ_QTXU01000010.1, read as the reverse complement.
ATGAATAAGCTTCTGGCTTTGCTCCAAATCCTCATAAAACAAACAGACGAAAATCATAAGTTGACAACAAATCAGCTTATTGAAAAACTTGCAGAGCAAGGCGTGGCAGCTCACAGAAATACTATTCCTGCGGATATCGAAAGGTTAAGAAACGCAGGCTATGATGTTATCTGCGATAAAAGTACACAGAATAAATATTTTATCGGAAGCAGAGGATTGGAGTCCGCAGAAATAAAAATGCTCTGCGACGCCGCAAACGCAGCACAGTTTATTTCGGAAGAAAAATCAGCAGAGCTTATAGACAAGCTGTTTTCACAGTTAAGTGTTTATCAAAAGAATGAGATAAAGAGTTTAATTCAGCAGCCGAACGAAAATAAAGCGGACAATAAAAGCATATATTATGCCGACGCTATAAATACAGCTATTACACAGTGCAGGAAAATCCGGTTTCAATATTACGAATATAACGAAAAAAGAGAAAAGGTTTTAAAGCATAACGGATATACATATACGGTCAGTCCTTATGCCGCCGTGTGGAATGATGACAGGTATTATTTGGTGGGGTATTGTGAAAAGCATAAGGATATAACGGTTTTCCGAATAGACAGATTAGCGAATATATCCATTATGGAAAGCATTGCAATACCGTGTCCGAAAGATTTTGTGCTGAAAGACTTTATAGCTCAAACCTTTAAAATGTTCAGCGGAGAACTTGAGACCGTTACGCTGAAATGTAAAAACAAACATATGAAAGCAATAATAGATAAGTTCGGCGATGATATAGAAACACATAGCTGCGATAAACATTTTTTCACTGTAAAGATAAATGTCGAGCTGAGTCCTACGTTTTATGCTTGGGTATTTCAGTATCGGGGTGAAATATGTATACAATCTCCACAAGAAGCAGTTGACCGATTTGTGCAAATGGGAGAAAGTGTGTTCAAGGTGCATAAGTAATTGTGCACCTCTTTTTTTATCTATTGACATCAAATTCAATAGGAGTTATAATATATGCATAACGAAATGAATATTACAGTTAGAGAGGCATATAAAAATGCGTCACAAGAATCCCGAATATTTCAAAAGAATTATAGCTTTTATAGACGATTATACGGCAAATTACGGCTCATCGCCAAGCATAAAGGAAATATCAGTCGGTACAGAACTGTCTGACGCTACCATTTGCCGCTATATGCAGGAAATGAAAGCAAACGGAGAACTGGACTATGGCGGCCATCGCAGTATTGTTACAAAACGCCGGAAGCAAACGCTTTCCGAAACTGTAGAAATTCCTGTTCTTGGTTCAATCTCCTGCGGCCTTCCGAAGTTCGCAGAAGAAAATATCGAAGAATACGTAAGACTTCCGGTTTCTTTGTTTGGCAGAGGCGACTTTTTTCTTCTCAGAGCCAACGGCGATTCCATGATTGAGGCAGGGATAGATTACGGTGATCTGGTGCTTATCCGACAGCAGAACTGTGCTGAACCCGGCGATATAGTGGTCGCTCTTATTGATGATGAAGCTACGCTTAAGCGTTTTTACCCGGAAAATCACAGAATACGTCTTCATCCCGAAAACAGCGAAATGGATGATATCTACGTGGATAACTGTATCATTCAGGGCGTCGCTGTAAATGTCATAAAAAATCTTTAATAAGAATATGGAGATAAGAATGAAAATATATAAAACTGCAGGGGAAGATGAACCGGGCGGTATGAACGTATTCGCTCGTCTTCAACGCTGGCATTGTCCGAACTGCGGAGAAATAGCAGCGGGATATCCTAACAAAAGCAATATTACCAGAGTTGAATGCAAACGCTGTCATATAACAATGCTGAGAAAGCAAAAAGGCAGGCATCACGATATTATCGAGATATTTGAAAATATCAGCGAATATTAAAACAAAATACGGTGTGTAGACGGTAAGGTCGGGCTGAAACAGCGCTGCGTGTAAATCCTTTATCAGGGTCACATACTTTGATCACCGATTGGTTTATCCAAACCTATTGACTAATGTCAATTAACATGAGAGGCCGTCGGCAGGATAGATTCCGAAAGGAGTTTGTCTTGTCGACGGCTTTTTTTATTAGATCAATATTCAACGCCTGATATGCATTAGGGCTGAGGATACAAAATATGGTCGTTTTGCAAAATGCAAAGCAGCATATTCAGTACCCTTTCTTTAGTGCGCCTTTTTTCAGGCAAAATGGAGTCTGTGTGCTGAATGCAGACTCCGTTTTTTGTGTCCTTATACCGAAGTATCGGGAGAAAGGACAATTATGTTTTATACAGTAAAGTGGCTGTGTATAACCGCTAAATATCCGTAAGCCTTCGTTTTGATTCAAACAAGAAAAATCAAAACGGAGGACTTACAATGAAAACAAAATATTTTGAATACAACAGAAACGGCAGAAGCGAAAAATATTCCGAATTTACAGAGGAAGAATACCTCAAAGCCAAGGAAGATGAAAACCGCTGGTTTATCAGCTTCGGCGACAGCGTTCTGGAATGCGAGGAAAGCCAGTATACGGATCACTTTTCCAAAAAGGATCACGATGAGTATACGCAAAAGGATAAAAACTGGAAGAAAGTTATACCTGTCTCGTTGGAGCAGTATACATACGGCGGAAATTCCGAGCAGAAAATTCTCAAGGACAGTACGGTTGTTCCGCTTGAGGAACGTGTATTGGAGCAGTTAAGCTTGGAACATGATTTGGAAAAGCTCAGAAGGGCTATGGAAAAGCTTAAGCCATATGAACAGAAAATTATCTATCAAATATTTTGGAAAAGGAAAAGTCAGAGCAAACTTGCCAGAGAGTATGGCATATCACAACAAACAATGAACGAAAAATGCAATAGAATTTTAGTGAAAATGCTGAAAATAATGAAAAATGAGAAATAAATCCCTGTAGTTTTGCGATTTCGTTGCCAGTAAATAGTGAAGGGAAAAATCGATACAAATAGTTCGATGAACTTGCCCGACAGAATCTTGACAATAGAATATCAACTCTGCAAGTACGTTAATTACACGGTCGGTATGAAATCTCGGCAGCCATATGAACCATACGCCAAGACCTCAAACGAGTGAGCGATAACTATGACGTTCAGACCTTTGAATAGCTTTCAAAGTCGGCAATGAAACGTGTGAGGATAATGATACTTCCCAGTGAGGGCTGATAGAGCGGGTGAGAGTCCCATGATGCGGTTAAGCTGACCGCAGCTTGCAGAGTTCCGTGCGTGACGGGTATCGGGGATAAATATCACGCAAAGGCAAAACGAATTATTACGGCGGTTTGCGTAAAATGCAGACCGCCGTTTTACATAATACTTAAACTAATTTTTGAGGTGAAAAAACAATGGAAAATATAAAAGAAAAACCAAGGCATATAAAAGGATATTACGGAGTCAAGGTCCCTCCTGCTATATGCATTCTGCCTACATACCATCCATGCTACGGCTGTGTGTGGTATGTCAGGGATACAGACGTGCTGTTCTGTCCGCTTCATAACTGCGTGAGGAATAAGAAAGGCTTTGAAGTCCCAAAGAAAAAGGTGAATGAAAATGCTGATTAAACGTGGCGATATATTTTACGCAGACCTAAATCCCGTTGTCGGTTCGGAGCAAGGCGGCATTCGTCCTGTGCTGGTCGTACAGAATAATGTGGGAAATAAGTATAGTCCTACTCTGGTAGTTCTGCCGATTTCAACGGCTAAAAAGCACTATCTTCCCACTCATATTCATATCTGCGGTTCAAAAACATTGCCAAAAGACTCGGTGGTTCTTGCGGAACAGATAAGGACGATAGACAGGTACCGACTGAAAAGTTACATGGGTTCAGTTGATTTTGAACTTATGGAAAAAGTAGAAAAAGCGATGAAAATAAGTATTGGAGTTGATTTTGATGACTAAATTCGGACAGGCAGAATACAGCGATTTTATGGCAAAAGTATTTGCAGATAAGCTTGATGAAATTCTTGAAACTGCCGAAAAACAGAATTTCAATAACAAGAATACTGAAGATATATACAGTCAGTTCCCGTCTTCAAGGGATGCAGCGTAGGAGGGATTGGGATGTTAGTAGGATTTTTAATTGGCTTGCTTGTAGGCGGTACAGGTGGAGTAATCACAATGTGTCTCTGCACAGCAGCCGGACAAGCGGATAAGCATGAAAACTGCACAGGTTCGGACGAATAATTTCGTTGGGTTTGGTGATACCATTCTAAAAAGATTTGTGGTATCCTTGTTGGTAAAAAGTAAAGGAGTGTGAGGAAATGCCTACAGTAACGGTGATACAGCCGACAATAACAGAAGAACAAAATATAAAAATCCGTTGTGCCGCCTATTGCCGAGTATCAAGCGATTCCAACGATCAGCTTAATTCCTTTATGGCACAAACAAGGTACTACAGCCAAGTTTTTGAGAACTCAGAAACTGAAGAACTGATCGACATATATGCCGACGAGGGTATCACCGGAACCCGAGAGGACAAGCGCGACGAGTTTCAGCGTATGCTAAAGGATTGCCGCAGAGGTAAGATCGATAGGATTTACACTAAGTCCATCAGCCGATTTTCCCGAAATACAAGGGATTGTCTGAAAAGCGTCAGAGAGCTTAAATCGCTTGGCATTACAATATTTTTCGAGAAAGAAAATATCGATACCGCTAATCTGACCGATGAAATGATGATCACCATTATGGGCGGTCTGGCGCAGGAGGAATCCACTTCGATTTCACAGAATATGCGGTGGAGTATTAAAAAGAGAATGCAAAATGGAACATATAGAAACTCATGTCCCCCATTTGGATATACCGTTCAAAATGACACGCTTGTTGTAAATGAGGAACAGGCTAAAATTGTAAAACAAATTTTTAACTGGTACAATGAGGGCTATGGTTTGCAAGCAATTGCTGATACGCTTAATAGCATGGCTGTTCCGAGCAGTCAAACAGCTGAACGGTGGCACGCATCAAGTGTAAAGTATGTTCTTTCTAATGAAAGATATATTGGTGATGCGCTTTTTCAGAAAAAATACAGAACTGAGACGCTTCCAACCATGCAAAAACGTAATCGTGGAGAAAAGCCCAAGTATTATGTTCAGTCCGTAAATACGCCAATCATTGATAAAGATATATTTTATTCAGTACAGGAGTTGTTGAATAAAAGACACAGAGAGTATATCAATAACAATCATTTTTTATCTAAAAGAATTTTATGCAGTAAATGCGGTGCAACATATAAATGTGTTAGCAGTAAAAACTCTGTATTTTGGACATGCCGGACCCATAATAACAAAGCAAGCGATTGTTCCAATGGACGAATCGCCGATATCAAAATTTATGCAGCATTTGTGAGATTATGCAATAAACTGCTGTACAATTACAAAACTGTTCTTATACCGCTGCAAACAGCATTGCAGGATTTGAAGCTCAGAAAATTCAGCGGCAAAACTCAGGTGATGGACATTCACAAAGAAATCGCCAAGCTTCGTGAACAAACTCACGTCCTCGCAAGGCTGAAAACAAAAGGATTTCTGGACGAGGCTAAATACATTGAGCAGACTACGGAGCTTACGGCAAAAATCAATAAGCTGCAAACAGATCTGAAAAAGCTTACACGCTCCGATGACGAGGACGAAACTCTGAATCAGATCGAAATGTTAATCGACTTTTTTGAAATGCGCGATAAGCCAATAACCAAGTTTGAAGAATCGGCATTTGAGAGTATAGTTGAGAGGATCGTTGTAATCAATCAACATGAGTTGGAATTTCACTTGATCGGCGGATTGAAATTTAAAGAAAAGATAAAATAGACAAATTCATTATCATAGATTTAGTGCCTTTGGATATAGCTATTTCAAAGGCTTTGTGGTATTGTTATAAGCGGAGGTGACATTAATATGGCAAAAAACAGAGTAATACCGTTTGGTTACTGCATGAAGAACGGAGTGATAACAACTGATCCCAAAGAGGTATGCGCTGTTGCGACGATTTTCAGTGAATATCTTTCAGGCAAAAGCCTACTGCAAATTGCCAAGCTAATGGAAAGTGAGAAAATTCGCTACAATACAGATTCAGATAAGTGGAACAAAAATATGGTCAAGCGGATAATCGAAAATGAGAAGTATCTCGGTACCGACAAATATCCGCAGTTGATCGCCGAGGATATTTTCAGACGAGCAAATGAAAAGCGGATACGGAAAGCAACTACGTTTAATCTGATATCCGATGATTTACAGGAAATCAGAAATCGTACATACTGTGCCGAATGTGGTCACAGACTTTCAAGAATTGGCGGCAATTCGAAATATGAACATTGGGATTGCAGAAATCCCGATTGCTGCAAATTTGAATATCAGCTGACTGATCAGATGATAATCGGAGCAGTGCTGACTGTTCTGAATTCTGCAATAGCTAATCCAAGTTTATTGGAGTCCGGCGGCGAGATCAGCATTTATTCACCTACTGCCGATATAGTCCGTCAGCAAAATGAAATCAACCGTATGACCGATTCAATCCAAGTAGATTTTGACAGAGCTAAAGCAGAGATTTATAAACTTGCTGAGATGAAATACGACTGCTGCACTTACAATGACAGCCCTCAGAAAACAGATAAAATCAAGGCTCTGCTTGAAAATCACGAACAATTAAATACGTTGGATATTGGCTTATTCAAAGCGTGTGTTTCACGAATTTGTATAAGCCATTTTTGTACCGTAGAGGTTGAGCTTATCAACGGAGTGAGAATTAAAAATATAACGGAAAGGAAGATCGAAAATGAGCACAGCGCCGAATGTAACAGTAATTCCTGCGAAAGTGCAGACAGCGGAAAGTCGTGATAAATACCACCAATTAAGAGTTGCCGCATACTGCCGAGTGTCAACCGAACTGGAGGAACAGCAGAACAGCTATCAGGTTCAGATTGCATACTACACAGATCTTATTAACAAAAAGAAAGAATGGACTCTGGCAGGAATTTTTGCCGACGAAGGAATTTCTGGCACCCAGACAAAAAAGCGTACCGAGTTTAACCGCATGATCCGTATGTGCAGAAACAAGAAAATCGACCTTGTGATCACAAAATCCATAAGCCGATTCGCAAGAAATACCGTGGATTGCCTTGAATATGTCAGACAGCTTAAAGACTTGGGAATCGGAGTTATTTTTGAAAAAGAGAACATAAACACGCTGACAATGACCTCAGAATTTATGATTGCTCTGTACGGAAGTTTTGCTCAGGCTGAGAGTGAATCGATAAGTAAAAATGTAAGCTGGGGAAAAGAAAAAGCTTATCGTGAGGGTAAGGTACAATTTCAGTACAAGCATTTGCTTGGCTACAAAAAAGGAGCGGACGGCAAGCCGGAAATAATCCCCGAAGAAGCCGAAACGGTAAAACTGATCTACACCATGTTTCTGGACGGTCATTCGATGAAAAATATCGCATTGATATTGCACGTCAAAGGCATACATACCAAAACAGGCAGCACGGAATGGCGGACCAATACAATAACGAGGATTTTACAGAACGAAAAGTATGTAGGCGACGCGCTCCTTCAAAAAACGTTTACCTCCGACTGTATCACTCACAAAGTTGTGAAAAATCACGGCGAACGTCCGATGTATCTTGTGACCAACCATCACGATCCGATAATTGACCGAGACACCTACAACCGAGTCCAGCAGGAGCTTGCAAGACGCAATTCCAAACGGAAGATTTCGGATAAAACGGTTACGGAACAAGGCAAGTACAGCAGCAAATATGCCTTGTCTGAGCTTCTTATCTGCGGACACTGCGGTACGCCTTACAGAAGAACCACTTGGGCGGCTCGAGGAAAAAAGCAAATCGTTTGGAGATGTCTGAGCCGATTGGAGCATGGCAAAAAATATTGTCCAGATTCACCCACTATAAAGGAAGAACAGCTGCATAGAGGAATACTCAGGGCGATCAACAATTACTATTCCTGCCGTAACGATATTGTGAGGATTTTGAAAGCAAATATCGGTTCGGTTTTGGAATGTCAGGGACAGGAAGAAATCCTTTCCGTAGAAAAGCGGCTGAAAGAGATCGATCAAGCAAGGACTGATTTAGTCAACTTAATAGCTTCGGGCGGCTGCGACGAGGACAAGCTTGACAGCGAGTTTGCAAAACTGTATGCTGAAGAACAAGGCTTAAGTGAGCGGCTTACAATGCTGAAATCACAGAACAAGACTTCAGAAGAAACTCAGGCAAAGCTTGATAAAATTATGGATATGATAGAGCATGAGAAATTTGAGTTGGAAACCTTTGATAATGTACTGATAAGAAAGCTGATCGAGTGCGTAAAAATACTGAGCAAGACCGAAATACTGGTTATTTTCAAAGGCGGTTACGAGGTCAGAACGGAAATTGAATAACGATTAAAATTTACGGCTTGCGGAGAAAATCTGCAAGCTGTTTTTGTTGGGAGCTGGTTATTTGGCAGGTAATTTTGAGGGGATAAAAACTCAGCGTTTCGGTGTGGAAGTAGAATGCACAGGCTTAACAAGGTCGGCAGCGGCAAAAGCGGTCGCAAAGGTTTTAGGCGGCTTGACCGAGCATTACGGCGGCAGTTATGACAGATACGATGTTTACGACGGTAAAAATAGGCGTTGGAAAATCATGTCCGACGCAAGTATCAGATGTACGAATAAAAACGGGAATCCGGCTTCCAAGCTGTATTCCGTCGAGCTTGTAACTCCTATTCTGGAATACGAGGATATGGCGACGCTTCAGGAAGTGGTTCGTTCTATTCGCCGAAGCGGAGGCGTTTGCAACGAAACAACAGGAATCCATATTCATATTGATTTTGCTCCATATAACGCGCAAAAGCTTCGTAATTTAGTAAACATTTTTGCAAGTAAAGAGGATATGCTCTATCAGGCTTTGCAAGTAAATTCGGATCGTGAGCAGCATTATTGCAGAAAAGTGGACAAGCGTTTTCTTGAAGAACTTAACCGAAGAAAACCAACTGACTTGCAGACGATAAAAAGGCTATGGTACGGCGATGACCGTGAGTATCACTCACATTACGATCCGTCACGGTATCGTTGCCTGAATTTACACCCAGTGTTTACAGATAACAATATCGAGGTAAGAGCGTTCAACGGTTGCCTGAATGCAGGAGTTCTCAGGGCATATATTTCACTGGTTCTGGCAGTCAGCAATCAGGCTCTGACTCAGAAATCAGCAAGTTCCCGTGTGACACAGAGTGAAAATCCTCGCTATACGTTCCGTACATGGCTTATCCGAATAGGTCTGAACGGGCAGGAGTTTAAAAACTGCCGCAAGCACTTGCTTTCACATCTTGAGGGTAATATTGCGTGGCTTCATCCCGAAGATGCCGTTAAACAACGTGAAAGGCTGAAAGCAGAACGACAAGCCGCCCGTGAGCAGCGTGTCGAGCCTGTAAGCGAGGTTCAGCAGTTAAACGAAAATGTACCCGATGAAAATTTCGAGCCGTCAGAGAGCGAATGTGAGGACTTTGAAGAAGATGAAGAAATGGGCATGGAAATGTCTATGTGATCAGAGGTAAAAATGAAAAATAAACAGCTATACATTGCCTATGGCAGCAACATCAATCTTAAACAAATGGCATATCGGTGTCCGCATTCAAAGGTTGTGGGAACATCGGAGATCAAGGATTATGAATTGGAGTTCAGAGGCGTTGCGACTATTGTGCCTAGCAAGGGTACAAGTGTTCCTGTTCTTATCTGGGAGCTTGATGAAAGAGATTTGCCTACCCTAAACCGTTATGAGGGCTATCCGAGGCTTTACAGACAGGAAAAAATGTCTTTTGATTTGGATGGCAAAGAAGTCTTAGGCATGGCATATCTGATGAATTATGGGGAACTTTCTCCGCCAAGTCAGCAGTACTACAATACGATTTTACAGGGTTACAGAGAGAACGGTCTGGATGAAAAATATCTTCAAACAGCTTTGGAAAATTCGCTGTTCCTTGAACATTCCGTAAATGACGAGTTGTATGAGGACGAATTTGAAGATTACGACCTTGACGACGATATGCAGATGAGATTTTAAGGAGAGTGGTTGAATGAAATACAAAGGATTTTATGTGAAGATTACTCCCGATACTGATCTGCATCGGGAGGACAAGGACGGAAATGATATTCGCTGTGAGGGCTTCACTATTGAAGTTTTTGCGGATGAATCCGAAAAACTCGAAATCGATGTTTTTTCAGTGGCAGTTGATTTTGAACTGCTGAAAGACAGTCTTGAAGAAGCGGAGCAGTTTGCTATGGATTATATCGACTGCGAGGAAAAAGAGTATTGCAGGATGATTGACGAGTTTAATAAAAATTAACGTGGAAGTAAATGATGATCACAAAAAAGACTTTTATGACAATAGTTAATGCTTTGGATTTCGGTATTTGCAAATGCAGGCAATTCTGCGAGGTTAATAATTTATCTTTAGAAGAAACAAATGAGTTCATACACGGCGGTAATTTGCAGAATGATTTGCTGAAAATGCTTGAAACGGTTATGCTCGATCGCTACGGTATTATCCGTGATTTTATTTATAAGCGCGATGAGAACGGCGAATTATTCTTTGGCATTCCGCAGCGAAACGGTGTTATTGAGATTTACCTCATAACGAGCTCAGAAGAATTATATGAATATTTGCTGGAACAGGCAGCGGGAGCATTATTAAATTTTATACCAAGAGATATGAGATAATTCTTTTAGATATGGGTTGTATAATCGAGTACAGCCCCGTACATATTAAAAAATCTCTTGACATTTTTTGATGCATATGATATAATAAATTTAATGACAGGTTATGTGATTTTAAAAGATATCTCATAAGCCGCAAAATCAGGTGAATTTAATGTCATCTTTTTTGTTCCAGTAGCACACAAAAGACCGTAGATTTTTTCTGCGGTCTTTGTTTTTTATACATTCTTTCAGCAACCAAAAGAGAGGTTTTGCAACTGAGTATAAGTAAACATAAAAAACAAAATGTGAACAAAAATAATTTGGGGTTGCGTGTTTACAAACTGGTAAAAATGTGTTATACTTAAAGTGCAAAAGAATTTCATCAAAGGAGGTCTGAAAAATGAAAAAGATAATAAACAGAAAAAATGCAGCGGCATTGGCTTGCGCCGCTATGATGATATGTGCGGCAGGTGCTGTGCCTGACAGCGTGCTAAGTGTGAGTATGCCTGTGCAGGCGGCTGAAGCTGCGGTGCAGACAAGTCTGCCTCAGGTCACAGGGCTGACATCTAAAACTCCTGATATAAGCTCAATAAGACTTAGCTGGAACGCCGTGAATGGTGCGGACGGCTATTCTGTTGGAATGCGTTCAAAGGGTCAGTATCCTGAGATAGCAGACGTTACGGACACTACATATCTTGTTACAGGTCTGCCTGCGGCAACAAGGGAAAATTTCAAGGTAAGAGCATATAAGATAGTGAACGGTCAAAAGGTCTATGGCGACTATTCAGTGAACTACAATTCCGCAACAAATCCACGCCCTATAAGCGGTCTTAAAGCTCAGACGGGCAATGCGTCCGTTAGCCTTTCATGGAAAAAAGTAGGCTGTTCAAACTATCGTGTCTTTATGCTGAAAAACGGCAAGTGGAAGCAGATAGCGCAGACGGATACAAACAGCTACACTGTCAAAGGACTTGACGCAGGAAGCTATAAATTTAAAGTAAGAGCCTGCAAGCGTGACGATAAGGGTGCAAATCACTACGGCAAATATTCGCAGGAGATAACGGCACAGGCTGTCATGGTGAACAAGGTCACCGGTCTGACATCTAAGACACCTAACACAAGCTCTATAAAGCTTAGCTGGAACGCTGTGAGCGGTGCGGACGGCTATTCTGTTGGAATGCGTTCAAAGGGTAAATATCCTGAGATAGCTGACGTGAAAGGCACGACATACACTGTTAAGGGTCTGCCTGCGGCAACAAGAGAGAATTTCAAGGTAAGAGCATATAAGATAGTAGACGGAGTTAAGATATACAGCGACTATTGTGAAAACTACAATTCCGCCACAAATCCAAGGAAGGTAACAGGAGTAAAAGCTTCTGACATCACCGCTTCGACCCTTGACCTTAACTGGAAGTCTGTAGGCTGCACAAGCTACAAGGTGTTTATCTACACAAACGGCAAGTGGAAGAACATAGCTTCATCTACGGTAAATTCCTGCGCAATAAACGGACTTTACGCAAAGAATACATACAGATTCAAGGTAAGAGCCTGCAAGACGGACGATAAAGGTTCAAATCACTATGGAGCATATTCCGAGGAGATAACCGTCAAGACCCCAGACCACACTGTCGAGGTCATAAACGGCATGAGCTATGTTGACGGAGTGCTTTTGGCGAACAAAACATATTCCCTCCCTGCAAGCTACGACCCAAAGGGTCTGACCAAAGAAACGTCAGCGGCGTTCAAAAAGATGCAGACCGCTGCATATAAAGACGGCATAAGCCTGTGGGTATGCTCAGGCTACCGCTCTTATTACGATCAGAGGTACCTTTATAATATGTACTGCAACCGTGACGGCAAGGCTGCGGCAGACACATACTCCGCAAGACCCGGCTACAGCGACCATCAGACGGGCATGGCAATAGACGTAAACAACGCCAGCGACTCATTTAGCGGCACAAGAGAAGCCAAGTGGCTTGCAAACAACTGTGCAAAATATGGTTTTATAATTCGTTATCCAAAGGGCAAAGAGGCTTACACCGGTTATCAGTATGAGTCTTGGCACATAAGATATGTAGGCACGCCTTTAGCGCAAAACATAACCAACAGCGGACTTTCTCTTGAAGAATACTTCGGGATAACTTCGCAATACAAGGATTGACATATGGTTCAGACCGCTGTTCACGGGCATCTGTGAACAGCGGTCTTTTGTTATTCTCCATGCTCACTTATCACTTGAAATATTGCATTTCACCATGATCTGTGTTATACTATATTTAAGGTAATACCGCACAAAGATCGTGCGTCAGATGCGTAGTCAGATTTTTTGTCAGATCGCATAAAAATTCCGCAGGCAGATGGCGTGCAAAGCCATCAGGCGGGCTTTGTGCGGTGTTGCCTTATACATTCCACTAAGGAGGTCATTTCTATGCTTCTTTCAGGTAAGACGGTCGTTCTCGGCGTCAGCGGCAGTATTGCGGCTTACAAGATCCCAACTTTAGCAAGGCTGCTTAAAAAGCAAGGCTGCAATGTTCAGGTACTCATGACACAGAACGCCACTCAATTTATAAACCCTATCACTTTTGAATCCCTCACAGGCAACAAGTGCCTTATAGATACTTTTGACAGAAATTTTCAATACAGTGTTGAACACGTTGCTCTCGCAAAGCAGGCTGACCTTGTTATGGTCGCTCCTGCTTCCGCTAATGTTATCGGCAAGATAGCATACGGCATTGCTGACGATATGCTCACCACCACTGTCATGGCTTGCCCTTGCAAAAAAATGATATCCCCTGCCATGAACCACAATATGTATCACAATCCTATTGTGCAGGACAATATCCGGAAGCTTGAGCGTTTCGGCTACGAGATGATCGCTCCTGACAGAGGTATGCTTGCAAACGGTGATGACGGCGACGGCAGAATGCCTGAGCCTGAGGTGTTGTTTGAATACATTCTTCGGGAGCTTGCTTTTGAGAAGGATCTTGCAGGCAAAAATGTGCTTGTTACGGCTGGTGCGACCATGGAGGCTATCGACCCTGTGAGGTACATCACTAATCATTCAAGCGGAAAAATGGGCTGTGCGGTGGCTAAGGCGGCTATGCAAAGAGGTGCAAAGGTGACGTTGGTGGCAGGTCACATGGAGGTTTTGCCGCCTATGTTCGTGGACGTTGTGAACGTAAAGTCTGCGGCGGATATGTTTGAAGCTGTCACAAAGCTTGCTCCTGAGCAGGATATTATCGTAAAGGCGGCGGCTGTGGCTGACTACACGCCTGTTGCGGTGGCTGACAACAAGATAAAGAAGTCTGACGATGATATGAAGATAGAGCTAAAACGCACGAAGGATATCCTTGGCTATCTAGGTCAGCACAAACGTGACGGTCAGGTCATATGCGGTTTTTCCATGGAAACGCAGGACGTTATCAAGAACTCTGAGAAAAAGCTCACCAACAAAAACTGCGATATGATATGTGCAAACTCACTAAAGACCGCTGGCGCAGGCTTCAAGACGGACACTAACGTTATCACCCTTATCACTGAGGGCGGTGCTGTGGAGCTGCCTATTATGACCAAAGAGCAAGCCGCTCACAGGATACTTGACGAGCTTGCGAAAATGATATAAGTGTATGATAATATGTACAGATAAACAGATCACGAAGGGAAATACGCCATATGAAACGTATTGAGATATATGAAAACGGCATTAATATAGTATTTGAGATAACAGACGAGAACGAGGCAAAGCTTCTGCACTTCTCTGCTCTGCCTTTTGATGAAGCCAAGACGGCTTCATACATGGGGCTGAAAACTTTCAGACCTGTAGAGATACAGGCGAGCGGTATCGACCGCCCTGACGAGCGTCACGGCAACAAATATATCGTGACCGCTCCGGGCTGGAGAATGAAGTTCAAGGATTTCCGTGATGTGAACAATGATCTTGGCAGAAAGCTTGAACTTGTGACCTTTGATGAGGGCACAGGTCTTGAGGCTGTGTCCCACTATCAGTTTTACACCGGCACGTCTGTTGTACGCTGTTGGACTACCCTTACAAACAAGGGCAGCGAGGTACAGACCATTGAATATATGTCCTCCTTTGCGCTGACGGGCGTAGAAAAAGAGGGGCTTAAAAAGCCTGAGTACAAGATGAAGATATGGGTATGCCACAACTCATGGCAGCGTGAATTGCAGTGGCAGGACTACACCCTTGAACAGGTGGGGCTTGCTTCATCCGCAAAGCCTACGGAACAGCGTTCATCAAAGGTATTTGCCTGCACAAACGTTGGAAACTGGTCGGCAAAGGAATACATACCAATGGGTGTGCTTGAAAACACAGAAGCAGGCTCGGTGCTGTTTTGGCAGATAGAGCAAAACGGCTCTTGGCACTGGGAGCTTTCAGACGTGGGCGGACACTTCTATTTACAGCTTTCTGGCCCGTCGGAGATAGAGTCCCACTGGTATAAAAACCTTGTGCCTAATGAGAGCATAGAAAGCGTGAAATGTGCAGTAGGCTCGGTGACAGGAAGCTTTGACAAGGCTATGGGCGAGCTGACGAAATACCGCAGAAAAATACGCCGTCGCAACAAGGATAATCAGAGGCTTGCGGTAATATTCAACGACTACATGAACTGTCTGTGGGGCGACCCTACGGCTGAAAAGGAGTTTCCCCTTGTGGACGCTGCGGCAGAGGCAGGCTGTGAATATTTCTGCATTGACGCAGGCTGGTATGCTGACGGCTTTTGGTGGGACGAGGTCGGCGAATGGAAAGAGAGCAGAAAGCGTTTCCCTAACGGCGTAAAGGAAGTTGCCGACTATATCCGCAAAAAGGGCATGATACCCGGACTTTGGCTTGAAATAGAGGTCATGGGAATAAAGTGTCCGCTTGTGGACAGCGTTTGCGATGACAGTTGGTTCTTCACACGTCACGGCAAGAGAGTCTATGACAGAAGCCGTTATCAGCTTGATTTCAGGAATCCTAAAGTCCGTTCCCACGCTGACGAGGTAATAGACAGGCTCGTTTCTGAATACGGCATAGGCTATATAAAAATGGATTACAACATAGAGCCAGGTATAGGCACTGAACAGAACTGCGACAGCGTTGGCGAGGGTCTGTGGGGTCATGAAAAGGCTTACCTTGAATGGCTTGACGGTGTTTTTGCTCGTCACCCTGACCTTATTATAGAAAACTGCTCCAGCGGTGGGCTCAGAATGGACTATGCGATGCTTTCAAGATACTCCATTCAGTCCACATCAGATCAGGACGATTACAAAAAATACTGCACCATTGCGGCGAACTCCCCTACTGCCCTTTGCCCTGAGCAATCGGCTATCTGGGCTTATCCTATCACATCAGGTGACAGAGAAGAAGTTGTTTTCAACATGATTAACGCAATGCTTTTGAGAATACATCAGAGCGGTCATCTTGGCAACATCGACCCTGAACGCAAGGCACTTGTAAAGGAAGCAATCAGCGTTTACAAGAAGATAAGGGCGGACATAAAGGAAGCAGTGCCGTTCTGGAGCTTGGGTCTGTCCAAATTTTCGGACGACTGGGTATCTCTCGGTCTGAGAAACGGCAACAAGGCTTATCTTGCCGTATGGAGGAGAGAGGGCAAGAGCGACACCTGCGCTCTGCCTATCGACTTCCTCAAGGGTGTTGACGCAAGGGTGAAGTGCATTTATCCTGATTTCAGCGAAACCCCTGTGGAGTTTTCAAAGGCGACGGGCAATGTTTCCGTTAAGTTTGACAAACCTTATATGGCTAGACTTTTTGAGATAGAGTGGTAAAAATACGAGCTTGGTAGGGTTTCTGTAGTTTGTGCAAAAAAATGCGGGCGAACAATGTTCGCCCCTACATATGAATTTGTGCTTTGGCACGATCTTGTAGGGGAGCGGCGCAATTTCTGTTCGCAAGCTCACAGAAATACGACGTCCCGCTCCTCGAGGTTTCGCCTTATAATTTATCGCACAAACCCTGAAACCCGACAAAGGGCGGTAGGGGCGAACACTGTTCGCCCGTCGGATATCGGAGTTGTCTGATACACCTAATAAGATTGTGTTGCTCAAAGTTACCTGCCAATAAGGGTAACTTTTCCACACACCGCGCCTTTTGATTTGTCCGATTTTACGGACAGTTGCTCGCCTGTGGGAGATATTATCGCCGATATTCCGCAGTTTCCTGCACGGAGGACATATCTTCTGTTCTCAACGGCTCGCATTATGCAGTGGCGGTAATGCTGTTCACGGGCGGAGCTTTTGCCAAACCATGAATCGTTGGTGGAAACGCAAATTATCTGTGCGCCCTGCTCTTTCTGTCGGCTCACAAGGCTTGGAAAAATGGACTCTATGCAGATAACAGAGCCTATGGTCATGCCGTCTGAGGCGAGGGGTTTGGTGTGTCTTTCGTCTGCACATTCGCTCATAGTGTCAAGGTGAAAAATGCCTGCAAAAGGTGTCTTTTCACCGAAAGGCACAAGCACTTGTTTCAGGTAGGGCGAAGACGCAATGCCGTTTTTATCATAGGCGAAAAGGGCATTGTAATCCTTGCCGTTTTCAAGATAGAACGAGCCTGTCACAAGGGTACACCCATGGGTGGCGGCAAAGTCTGATATAAGGGAAAATTCTTTTAGCTGTTCGTCATAGTCTTTCGGCACGGCAGTTTCAGGAAGCAAAACAAGGTCGGTACCCCACCGCCAACAGCTTTCCATTATAGAAAGATAGGAGCGTGCTGAGTCGAGGGCTTTGCGGTGTGATTTTTCCCTGCCCTCCAGACTATCCTGTGCGCAGATAACGTCTATCTGAGGGTAAATGTTATCAAGCTTTTTGTCGAGGTTTATGGAATAAAGTCCGTAGCTTAAATTTGCCCCCTGCAAAAGCAGTGCAAAGGCGGTGCAGGCAAAACGCTTTTTGCTAGTATATATCTCCCCATGCAGACCGTTGAGCAGGAAAATTATAAAGCTTGTAAGACGGCAGCTTATGAGCGTTGCGGATTGCAAAAGCAGTGGCGAACTTGTTACAGCTAGCCATGCCGCAGACCACGGAAACGCCAAAATCGGAACTTTCTCTTGAAGCCACTCCCCTGCTGTCAAAAGCAGGCAGAGCAAAACTATCTCAGACAAACGGTGTTTGAGATGCGGTCGCAGGGGCAGGAAAAGGCTCAGTGGAAGATACATAAGGATACACTCCCACAAGGTCAGACCTAACCACGCTAAAGTAGCAAGAGGTATAGAGGCAAAGGACGGCAGAGGACATATTTTCCATATGGTGAGCATAAAAGTGAGCTGAAAAAGATAATATGGTACAAAAAAGCACAGAAAATCAAGCCTAAAAGCCCTTTTTTCATGGCAGACTGACAGGCAATGCACCATTGGCGCAAAGATAAAAAACGCAAGCCACGGCAAATTCAAGATAGATTGCATAAGTGCGCTCACTATACCCGTGAGGGCGAGGAACGCTCTCCGTGAGATTTTGGGGTCAATTATTTTCGAGATATTCATGTAAATATTATGACCCGAAAGTCGCACATAATTCACAAAACTATAAAGGGAGGCAGTAAATTGGAGATCTTTATTCCGCAGTTTGTCAGGACGGCTCTTGACAGGCTGAATGAGTGCGGCTACGAGGGTTATATAGTCGGTGGCTGTGTAAGAGATAGTTTGCTTAGCAAAAAGCCTCATGATTACGATGTCTGCACAAACTGCACCCCTGACAAAATGCTCGAAGTTTTCGCAAATTTCCGCACTATTGAAACTGGGCTGAAGCATGGCACGCTCACTGTTTTGATAGAGAGCGAGCCGGTGGAGATAACCTGTTATCGCAGTGACGGAGAGTATATAGGGCATAGAAAGCCTGCTCAGGTCACATTTGAAAGCTCGCTGGAGGAGGACTTAAAACGTCGTGACTTTACGGTGAACGCTATGGCATACTCACCGAAAGAGGGGCTTATTGACCTTTACGGCGGACAAGGCGACCTTGAAAAAGGCATTATAAAATGCGTTGGCGAGCCTGAAAAGCGTTTTGACGAGGACGCTTTGAGGATATTAAGAGGGCTGAGATTTTCTTCATGCCTTGGGTTTGAGATCGAGGAAAAGACCTCAAAGGCTATACTTGAACAACGTGAGCTTTTAAAAAGCATTTCTGCCGAACGCATTGCGTCGGAGCTTAAAAAGCTTCTCTGTGGAAAGGATGCAAGGAAAATATTGCTTGACTATCGTGAGGTCATAGCGGTGTTCATACCTGAGCTTCGGGAAAGCTTTGATTTCAGGCAGAACAATCCCCACCATTTTCTTGATGTTTACGGTCACATTTGTCTGAGCGTTGAGAACGTCAGACCACAGTGGCAGATGAGGCTTACTATGCTTCTTCACGATATCGGCAAGCCGAGAATGCACACTGTTGACGAGAACGGCATTTCCCACTTTAAAAAGCACCAGTTTGAGGGTGCTTACATGGCGGAGCAGATACTCAAAAGGCTCAGGATAGACAACGCTTCGGCGAAATATATTTATGAGCTTATATGGGAGCATGACAACAGGATACCTGCCACGAAAAAGTCGGTTCGGAGATTTATGGCTCAGCATGACTTTGACTTTGTTATGGATTATCTGGAAGTGCGCAGGGCTGACACATATGCCCAGTCGGACTACAAACGGCAGGAAAAGCTTGCAGAACTTGACCATATCGCAGAGCTTGCAATGGAGATAAATGAGGACAACGAGTGTATCCACATTTGCGACCTTGACATAAACGGCAAGGATCTTTTACAAATGGGCTTTGGCGGAAAGGATATCGGCATTGGGCTGGAGCTTGCATTGAATGGTGTTATAGACGAAAAGGTGGAAAACAAAAAAGAGGAGCTGAAAGGCTACATTGAAAGCAACTTCAAAAGGCAGGATAAAGATAATACTTAAAGGGTCGGCACTTGTGCTGTGGTGCGTGGTGATATTCATGTTCTCGGCAAACAATGCTGACGAGTCCAACAAGCAATCAAATGCGGTGTTTAACGCAGTGATAGAATTTGTCAACCCTGTATATGACAGCCTTGACGCTACAGCGCAGGCGGAATACAAGGACACCGCCACGTTCATCATAAGAAAGCTTGCGCATTTCAGCGAATACGCCTTGCTTGGAATACTGGCGTTTATCAATCTTTCAAAGGTGAAAAAGCTTGTATACAGAGGGCTTTTTGCGGCGGTGTTCTCTTGCATCTACGCTTCAAGCGATGAAATACATCAGCTTTTCGTGCCGGGGCGTGCAGGGCAGGTGCGTGATGTTCTTATCGACACAAGCGGTGCAGTGGCAGGAATTTTACTTGCCATTCTAATACGAAAAATATGGCTCAAAAGCCGTGAGAAAAAATCGTGATAACAAAAAATATCCGTGGGGGCATTTCGCTCTCACGGATATTTTATTCTAGCAAAACCTATTGCAAATCATATCGTGACCCATTGGTATCGCCTCATTCAAAGCCTTGGCTTTACCTAAATCACTTTATCTCAAGTCTTTTGGTTTCAGGCTTTACCTCCTGCATCTTTGGCAGGTCAAGGGTCAGGATACCATTCTTGTACTCTGCGGAGATATTGCCCGTATCAATGCCTGTAAGGTCAAAGCTTCTCTGATAAGAACCGTATGTCCTCTCACGGCGGATATACTTGTCTTTCTTATCCTCTGTCTCTGCCTTATGCTCAGCGGTAAGAACAAGATCGTTGCCTGAGATGTCAAGCTTGATATCGTCCTTATCAAAGCCCGGAAGCTCTGCTTCCATTACATATTTGTCGCCCTCGTCCTTGATATCGGTCTTGAAGCTCTGGAGTGCATTTTCTCCAAAGAAATCATTCTCAAAATCATGGAATGCGTTAAACAGGTCGTAGCTCTTTCTTTCAAATGGTGTAAGTCCAAACATATAAATTCCTCCTTGATGTGTTATATCTTAATTTATCTTGTAAGCTTTTATAATTTATTCTGCTCTTCCATTGGTATCATTTCCTTTCTTCATTGTCTTTATGATACCCCTGCTATGTGTTCATTGTGTGAAGATATTGTGAACATTAGCTGAATTTTAGCACTCTCGCTATGCGAGTGCTAGCATATTAGTTTCATGAGTGCTAAAACAACGTCATGACATGATATGATAATCAGCGGGCGAACGCTGTTCGCCCCTACTGCGTCAACGCCTATCACTGCTTATCGAAGCGGTCTTTAAGAAGCTTCAAGGCTTTCTTTTCTATCCTTGAAACATAGGAACGTGAGATACCAAGGCGTTTTGCGACTTCTCGCTGCGGCAGTTGCGGCTGACCGAAAAGACCATAGCGCAGAGTGACTATCTGTCTTTCACGCTCATCAAGAGAGCTTTCGATATAGCGGTAGAGCTGTTCACTGCGAATGGAAAGCTCTATTTTGTCGGCAACGTCCTCTCCGTCTGCGATTATGTCGATAAGGCAAAGCTGATTGCCGTCCTTATCGGAGTCAACAGGCTCGTCAAAGTGGATATCGTTGGCAGACTTTTTCTGGGAGCGGAAGTGCATTAGTATCTCGTTCGCTATCCTCACCTAATGTCGTATTTTCATCAGAGCTTGTCTTTGCCCGCTTTCTGTGGGCTTTTTTATAGTCTGCGAGTTCGTCCTTTATATCCTGAAGTTCTACTGTTTTGTTACCAACAAAGAATAATTTTACATTTTCGCCATCCCATTCAGCGTGTTCTATAACTTGCCGCACAGCGTATCGTTTGTCCTCAAAGGTGCTTTGGGTATCTAAGGCTGCTGAAAATTCAGCTAGGCGAGTTGCAAGATCTTTGAAATTAGCAAATGCTTGCTCGCTTTGTGCGACAACTTCTTCAAGCTTTATTATTTTTGAGCTGATCTCTTTGTTGCTGTTTTCAAGCTTTCGGTATTGCTCATTAGCGTCATTGGACATTTCAGGTGACATTTTACTTCCATTATTGGCAATAAAATTTATAAGGTTCTTTTGTTTTTGTTTATTGTCGTTAAGCCTTCTTTTCATCTGCTCCAGTTCTTTAAGTACAGGCTGTTCGTCGCTTTCAAAATTGCCCTGTGCCTTTTTTAGCTGCTCTGCCAATTCAGATTTATCCGATGTAAGAGCTTTGATTTGCTCCCAGACAAGATCATCGAGAAAGTTGCCGTTTATGCGTTTCACATTGCATCTTTGTCGATTTGAGTTAAGCATCATCTTACACGCATACGCAAAGTTTCTTTCTCCTCGTTCATTATAAGTCTTTGCCACACGAGGGTACATTATAGAACCGCATTTGCATCTGAGCAATCCAGAAAGCAATGCACAATGGCTGCGTGGACGATTGTAGTTCTTATCCTTATTTTTATCCAGAATATTTTGAACCCTTACCCAGTCTGCCCCATCTATAACACCATCATGTTCGCCAATAGCTACGATCCATTCATTGTAAGGTTTAACTTTATGGCTGGTATTCTTTTCTTGCTTGGTTTTATTATAAACCATCATTCCTTTAGTTCCGTCAAATGCATCGTCATCTGCATATATTGTTGAACCTTTATTCTCGAAAAATTTAAGGACAGCGTTATCAGCCTTAGCGTATACGGGATTTCTTAGAATAACCTTTACTGCAAAACGTGAGTACTCATTATCCATTTTTGTTTTGATGTTATCATTAAGTAAGATTGCCTGAACAGCCGTGAGGGATTCTGTTTTGAGATAAAGCTTATAAATTCTCTTGACAAGTTCCATTTCTTCGGGTACTATCTCGAGCTTTCGGGCGTAGTGCACTTTGCCCTCTTTATTAGTACTGCCGAAGGTTTCAACGCTTTTGTAACCCGTTGGAGTTGTGCCGCCGAGCCACCGACCTTTCTGTGCTAGCTCGGTCATATTATCAATAATACGTTCAGCAATTATATTTCGCTCCAGTTCGGCAAACACGGCTACAAGCTGTATCATTGCCTTATCCATAGGGCTGTTAGTTCCGTTGAGACCATCGCTGACGGAGATAAAGCGAATATTGTGTTTTTCTAAGTTGTTGAATGTATTTGTAAAATCTGACACAGATCGGCTTATTCTATCGAGCTTATAGCATATTACGCATTGGATTTTGTTATCCTCGCACATATCCATCATCTCTTTAAACTGAGGTCTGTCGGTATTGCCGCCAGAATAGCCCTCGTCCTCGAATATGATAATATCTTCCTCATCGACGTTCATACTGCTAAGATGAAGTTTACAGCGGTCGATCTGCTGATTTATACTTTCGCCTTTTGCTGTAAACTTCGATTTACGGGCATATATGGCGTACTTCCGATTATCGCAGTCAGTATTGCTTGTACTCATATGAGGTTCTCCTTTTTTATTTTATTGGGTATCATACAGCATACCACAATAAGTGGTGTAAGTCAATCGCTGTTTTCAATCAGCTTTCTTTTATTTTTTATAGTTTTGAAATGTGTTTCAATCCACCTTAAATAATGGTAGAATACTATAAGATCACTCATTGCATTTTCACATTGCTTATCAATCTCACTATCAGATAAGCCATTTTGTTTTCCTTCTTTTCGAATACGCTTAATCACACCAGACTTATCTGGATTTATTTGCTTTTCTAAGAAATTACAAAAATCGCCGAGAATTTCAAGTGGTTCATCACTTAGGTTGCTGTTGTGCTTTTTGCTGATGGCATAGAATAAGTTGCCGCTAAATATATCTTTTATATTTTCAGTATATGGTTTTAAGCTGAGAGTTGATGTCTTTCCTCTGGTTTGGAATTTGTCAAATATAGCTCCAAGCACATCGGCTTTTAATGGATTGTCGATATTTGTGATTATTCTTTCTGTGTTGGGATTAAGTTTAGTTTTAGTTGGGTCAACTTCGTTGGCGTTAAGCTCAGCATTGTTTTCGGATTCGTCATTGCTGTCTTTATCAGGTTTTTTCCTCATTGGTATATCGACATTAATGTAGTATACGTCTTTACATTTGTTACAAGGTCTTATTTCGTTATTCTTAAGTTGTTTTGCTTTTTCAAAGAAGATTTTGTTTATAGTATCGTTATTCCTATAATAATAGACATATTTGCCTTCAAATCTGAAAAGTAGGTTGATGAGTTCCTTATGTAAATCGAGCTTGAATGTTGTCGGTTTAGTATCATTTCCTTTTGGATATTGTACTGTTTCGTAATAAGGTGGATCTGCTATGATCAAGGAACTTGCTTGATTCTTTGGAGGAATATATTCGCCGAGGTTGTGAAGAATTGTAAGTGCATCTTCATTCAGTATTGTAGCCTTTTGCAGTCGTTCATTATAGATAGGGATACAACTAACTCGTTTTATTAGTTTTAATTCTGAAAAAACCGATTTTCTTTTATAAAAAGATTTACAATCAGACATATAACTGAATGCACTAAGAAAAAGAAATCGCACCGCCTCAAAAATATTGTACTTATTACTATCAATAGCATCTTTATCAACGGTATACTTTTGATCTTTCATTATGTTGAAGTTTTCTTCTGTATATTGAAACCTTAAAATTTCGCATATAAGTCTTATCGGATCATTTTTAAGGCAAAGAAATAAATTTGCCTTACGAACATCAAAGTCATTAATAATCAAGTGCTTGAATTGAGAAGTTACATTCATAGTTAAGCCAAGACCGCCGCCGAATAGATCAATGATATAGGTGTATTTATTCGCAAACATCAAGGAGCGATTTGTCGATATCATATTCTTTTTCCACTTTGTACCCAGAAGGTTTAATAAGTGAATATCCATTCCCTTATGTGTGCGAGAAAATGGTTTGTAGCCGTCATAAATGTAAAATACAATAGCATATGTTAGAGCTTTTGCTTGGCTTGTGAGCAGCTTATTATTTTCGCTCTTAGGTGTGCATACATACAAAAGAGTTTCCAACAAATAGTCTGGAACAGAGAAAGTGATCTTGTGAGTGGGAATACCCTTTGTCAAAAAATAATTTATATCTATAAAGTCTGTGCCAATACCTGATGCTTTTTTCTGTTTCTGTTGAAAATGGTTAATATATTTATTGTTTAACGCTAGATCTGAAAAAATTGTATCTCCTTTTTTATCAAAGAAAAAGCGAGGCATAAAGTCGTGTGGGCAGTACGTCAAATAATGTTCTATAATGTGTTTCATTGTGCTAGGCGTAAATTTGTCAAATTGAGTTTCTTGAGAATTATCATTGCAGCTTTGACTTTTGTCAGCCTGCTTGTCCTTTTGCATTTTTATAATCTCAGCCAGCAACCTGTCTGAGATGTTTACAGAATACTTTTTTGCCATTATATTAAGCTCCCCTGTTTTAATTCTAATTTGTATACATTCTTAAAGCCAATGGTGTTTAGCCTTGAGTTGACCGAAGTGTGAATATGATATCTGCTTGGAAACCATAGAGATGCTAGTTTAACCTATAAGTTTGCTGCATTGATACTGTCATCCTCATTTTTCGGCATTGGCTGTCTTGATTTGCAATCTGAGTCAACTACCTAAGAAGTGGCTTGTTTTGGCTAATATTTTATTCTACCGATTAGTTCGGCTTACCTTTTGCTGAGGTATGAACTATTTTTTCGTAGGTCATACTTATTTATTGTAGGTAATACTTATATGGTTAAGAACACATACTTTCATGTGAATATGTATAATAATTCCTGATTTGTTATATTTTCTTGCGAGTTCAGCCATATTTTCATGGTGATATATGTAAATTTGTTAGTGCAAATAATAATTTGTTGAGGTGGATTTTTGCGTGAAATCTGACTTAAATTTATAGCGAGATTTTAGTATATACTCTATTTTTCGCTCGAGAAACGCCATATATTTAAGGATATTTATGTAAATAGCTAAGTGTAAGTAAGGATTAGTTCAGGTGGCGGCTTGACATCTGAACCTGCCTTATGATATCACTAAATAGCTGTAAGAAAGCCCATAAACATGGGCTTTGGCTCCATAATTTTTTATTTTAGCTAAAGTAATGTTCAAGGACTGTTTCTACAAATCGAGTTTTGTAAATCGCATAAGAACAATACTAAGATAAAATATAGTACAATGATGTTTGCAGGAACACAGTATGACGGATATGAGAACCCCTAAAGAATATGACGGAGTGCACCCTAAACAGCTAATATCCATCGAGGTGCAGTTTACAAAGTAAGTTTCTACCGTCAGCTAACTCCAGTATCACATCAAGGGGTGGTTGGGTGGGTATAAGAAAAGACCTACTCCTTAGCCAAGCCTGACAGGTACGCAGCTAAGAGTTTCTTATCACTAGCAGAAAGCCTATCGTACTTGGTGAGTATCTCAGCTTGTTCATCAGAGAGCTTGACAACGTGGGAGACAGGCTGATCTAGGGTATCGTCTTTGAAGAAGTCCGACATAGATACGCCGAGACCATTACAGAGTTTCATTAGGGTACTCACAGTTGGCATTGTATTTCTTACGAAGATATTATTCAGACTTGAGTATGGTATGTCAGACTCTTTGGCAAGCTTATAAATGCTCCAGCCGTAGTCAGTGAGGTACTTACGAAGTTTTACGAGTATCCAGTTTTCATTGATCATTTGGGTATCTCTCCTGTCAGTTTCTTTAACTTTGCTTTATATTATTATTTTAAAGAAATAAGACAGATAATTGAAGATGTAAATATGAGTTGTATAATTCAAATAATATTACTCATATAAGAAATTAATTATTAAGAAAGTGTTGATTTTGAGTGAGAAATATGTTATACTGGAAAAGAAGAAAAATTTTTTTAGAAATGTGGAACTTTTTCTGCATCTCATTTGTCTATATACACAGAGGGCAAGAGGTGGTCAGATGAATGAAGAAGTTCTCTGCAAGATCTTTGGGAAACTTGCTGATGGGTATCAGCTGACCCAAGATCAGCAAAAGGCATTGTTTAGGAAAATCATTGAAGATGGGAGTAGTTTAGAAAATGAAGGAAGAAGTGGATTACACCGAAGCGGTGGAGAAAGCGAAGCAAGGTGATCAGCAGGCTAAAGAAGTGCTGTACACAGAAACTTGTCAGCATATGTTTTTCCTTGCTAAGAGCATTGTCAAAAGCGATGAGGAAGCAATGGACATTATTCACGACAGCTACATATGTGTATTTCAGAAGTTAGACAATATCAAGAACGCAGCTGGCTTTAAGTCTTATCTGAGAACAACAGTAGCAAACAGATGTAAGAATTATCTTAGAAAGAAAAAACCTTTATATCTGTCAGATATGACAGAGGACGGCGAGGAGTTCGAGCTTGAGGACATTGACGGCGAGATACCTGACGAGCTGCTTGAAAACAAGGACGTTATCGAATGTGTACGCAGGGTAGTTGAAAGCCTGCCTGAGGAGCAGCGTATGTGTGTGATACTCAGGTATTACGATGAAATGAGTTTGCAGGAGATAGCAGACACGCTTGAAGTTTCTTTGGGTACTGTGAAAAGCAGGCTCAGCAGAGCGTCTAAGAAAATGCGTGACGAGATAGAACGCCTTGAGAAGGAAGAGAACAAGAAGTTCAGATGTATCATTCCGTTCTTCTGGCTCAGAGCTGGTCTTGAGGGTATGGAGAATGAAACTGACGTGCCTAAGGCACTTGAAGTAAAATTATTTGGAAAATCTATTAAAAGAGGGGTATCAAAAATGGCGAGAAACATTATTGTTGCGGCAGCAGCTTTGGCGATAGCAGGAGGGGTATTTCTTACCGCTTGCGGAAATGACGAGGGCAAGAAAGACACAACAAGCAGCCTTGCGGACACAAGTTCGGTATCTTCCGCAGCTGAGGAAAGCAGCTCTGAGGCTGAGGTGAAAGAGCCTAAGGTGTTTGAATGTGAGCTTGAGGCAGGCAGCGAAATGACCGCAGCTGAACTTGCTGCAAAGCTGAGCAGTGATAAAATCGACACAGCTGAATTTGCCAGCGGCGAAGAAAAGATCGCACTTGACAAGTTGGGCGTACAGAGCATTTCACTTAACATCAAGCTTGCCACAGGTGAGGAGGAACTCTGGAACATCACAGTAACGGTAGTAGACAGTGAGAAGCCTAAATTCACGGGTATCAAGGATAAGTATGAAATTACGGAGGGTGACAAGCTCCCTGATTTCAAGAAAGGGGTATCGGTGAAGGATAACTACGATGAGAGTGTAGAGTTCACCGCTGAGCTCGACGGCAAGGCAAAGAAATCCGATTACAAGGCAGGCGAATACACTATCACCTACAAGGCTAAGGACAGCAGTGGAAACGAAGTGACCGCCACTTCAAAGCTCATCATCAAGGAAAAGCCAGAGGAAGAGAAGAAGGACGATGAGAAGTCGGAGGAGACCTCTGACAACAATAACAATGGCAACTTGGATAACAATGGCGGAGGTAGCTCCAATAACAACGGCGGTAACGGCAGTAATAACGGCAACGGCGGAGGCAGCTCCAATAATAACGGAGGCAACGGTAACGGTGGCTCTCAGAATAACGGTGGTGGCTCAAGCAATAACAACGGCGGGGGTAGCTCCAATAACAATGGTGGAGGCAACTCAGGTTCTGGCGGTGGTGGTCAGGTTTGGACATGGGATGATGATGACGGGCATCACAGGGGCACAATAGATGATGGCACGACTCCAGGTGGAAATACTGAAGGAACAGGTACTAGACAGTACGGCGACCCGTTTGGTTGGGGATACGATTATTGGTATGTTGTATATCCTAACGGCGAGATAACCACTATTTAGTCTACCTTTGAGTTAGTCATATCTACTCCAGTTTAGATATATTGAAAACGAGAGCGATTTCTTTCAGAGAGTTCGCTCTCTTTTCTTTAAAGAGAGGATTGAAAGTATGATAAGTTACGATAAGAAAACGAGGCATCTGGTAGTATCATCAGGAGAAGTAGTGACCTTTGATATACAGTTCAGGGGTAGAATAAATGTAGTTAGAGGTGCAGCCGCAACAGGTAAGACATATATGTGCAATCTTATAAGAAACGGAAATCCTCACCCAGATGTAGTCGTATTTGAAAGAGGCGTAAACTCAGTGAGGGATTTAACTTCCCTGTCAGATAAATTGATTATAATAGATAGAGCTGATATGTTGAGTGCTGAAGTAGTCGAGCACATATCTCAAGACCTCGACAACACCTACTTAATAATGGCACGAGTACCATTAGGTTTGGGTATCACACCTCTTCTTTGATACAAAATTAGCAGATAAACAGCATCAAATCAAGTCCTGTTGGCGAAAACTCTTGCACCATTGGATTTTAGCAATATGGGGTATCAAGGGAGTGCATTTATCGCCGCAGACCGATTTTAGGGTGGTTTTCAGCAGCTATTTTGCATTATTAGCCGCCCTGCAAAATCCGGGTAGATTTTCGGGTGAGATTTATTCGTAATTTTGGAGATTTGAATTGCATCTAAACTAAAAAATTCACTATCTATGGGTACTACTAAATAAAAAGAGCACGGCTTGACGGCATTTTTCCTGCGGTCTGGCTGTGCTTTTTTCCTTTTGCCGCCACAGCCGCACACGGCGGCGTACACGGCTTTTGCTCCGCTGCTTGGGTATGTTTACCCTACGGCATTGCTGCAGCTCGACACGGCGGCACTCAGCGGCTTACGGCGTGGGTGGGGGTATCTTGCGACCGTTTGGGACAGTAGATCGTCTGCAAGCAACAACGAAATCAGTTAATCTTTTATCGTTTTAAGCAAAACTTTTTGCAGCCAAGCCAAGTGGAAATTTGCAAGCTGTTTCGCCATTAGCCAAGACCTGTTTGCGATAAACGCTAAATGCCACTTTTGCAAATAAAAGAGCTGAGATTGATGAAAATACAGATCAAATTTCCGATCAAGAAATTTTAAAAATATTTTGATATTAATTTTGAAGATGCTAAGCTGCGATTATATTAGTAGCTCCAGAGTGAACGGATGCGTTGAATTTAAAATCAATAACCTGAAATTCACGGCTGTCCGCTCTGGATTCTCTGGGGCAAAATTTTATAGGGAGGCGATTAATATGCCTGTGAAACAAAGGTCGATTTTTGCAGAGTGCTTAACCCTGCTCAAAGACATTAATTACGACAAAAAGTTAGCCTTGCAGACAAGGCAAGCAGGGTACTTTACCCAAGAGCGAGTCATTGCCGCAAATAAGCTTTGGCAGTATATAAGCAGCTGCAAGTGGTGTCAGAGCAAGAGAGCGAGAGATCTCGTTAATGTGGCGAGAATGTCTGACTCTCAGGCGGCAACGGTGCTGAGTATTTCACCTAGCACCGTAAGAAGTCTGCGTAGCTATGCCAGCAGAAAGATCTATTCAATTATTGGCAAGGACTGCATTGCTGTTATCCGCAACGGAAATTCCAATGATCTTTTCAAGCTGTGCTGCAAACTCCATTACCATCTTTACGGGTACGAGACAGCCAGCAACTGGATACCTGAAAAGGTTATGGAGATGTTTCTGAAGAACGGGAGAACATCTACTCAGGTGTACAACCTGAGTCAATGCCTGCGTGAACTTGAGTTTCTCGCAAGGTACGATCTTGTGCGAATGTCGCTAAAGTGTTCAAGGGTCAATCCCGACAAGCTCACGTTTCTGCTAGAGATCCTGTCGGGTACTTCCACCAAGGGCAGCGGCTACACAAAGGAAGATGTGGTAAATCTCATTTTCCGACTTCAGAACAAAAACATTGGCAAGAAGTAAGTTTGAAAAACTATACATTTACGAACTACAAAGAAAACGTCCGCAAAGTCTGTGTTTTTGACTTTGCGGACGTTCGTATATAAAGTGAACTTTTACGAACAGGAGGACAATTTTTATGGTGTTTGGGTATGCGAGGGTATCAACTAAGCAGCAGAACGAAGACAGGCAGCTTGCCGCCTTGAAAGAGTACGGCGTTGCCGATAGCTGCATTTACATTGATAAGGAGTCGGGGAAAAATCTCCAGCGTGAACAGTATCAGATTTTGAGAAACGCTATTCTCCGTGAGGACGATACGCTGGTAATCAAGGAGTTAGATCGCCTGTCGAGAAATAAGTCTGACATAAAAGCCGAGCTTGAATACTATCAGCAAATGAAAATTAAGGTAGTAATACTTGATATTCCCACCACTAAAATAACATACGAAAATGAGAATAAATGGGTAGGCGATATGATAACCGCCGTGCTGATCGAGGTGCTTTCCAGTATGGCAGAGCAGGAGCGGCTAAAAATCAGAAAGCGACAAGCAGAGGGTATCGCCATTGCCAAAAAGCAAGGCAAAAAATTTGGCAGACCTAAGGTAAACAAACCTTCCAACTGGAATAGTGTGATAATTGCTCTTGATCGGGGTGAGATAACAGCTGTTGAGGCGATGAAAAAGCTGAGATTAAAGAAGACATCGTTCTATAAGCTTAAGAACGCCGATAAAAACGCTGAGATGAAATAATAAATCGAGATGAAAAGTGTACAACGTGATGAAACCTGAGATGAAATATTTCTGGTGTACGAAATCGGCAGAAGTATGCATATCGGACGAGCTTTTCGTATAAATATGTTTATAGGAGAGGTAATCTAAATGAGAATTGTTGTACACGAACCAGAAACCGAGTCGGGAGTTCTTGAGCTGCAAAAGCGTGTCACAAATCTACACGGACACATCATCAAGAATTACATAACGAGAAATGTTCCCGAAGCCAAGAAACGTGAAGATGTTTTGCAGGCAGTAATTTCAGCATTACAGACCAATGTCACCTCAGTCTAAATAGCTTTTTATTTTGAGGTAGTTTTCTTGGGTCATATTGGCTTTATTGTACTCCCATTGTTTAAGGGTCGAGTGACCCACGTTCAATAATTCAGCCATTTTGAGCTGCGTAAGCGATAATCGTTTACGCAGCTTTTTTATTTGCTTGCCTTGATCGTTATATAAGAATTTGTTATAATCGTCCAGCAAGTCGCAAACGTCCACCTCATATAATTTTGCAAGTAAAATGATCTTATCGATAGGATATACACTTAATACGTTCTCCTCATATCTTATATAGGTTGTTCTGTCAACATTAATGTAATCGGCAATTTCGCTTTGAAGATAGCCGTTTTTGCAGCGGTAAAATTTAAGCTTGTCCGAAACCGTTTCTGGGCTTTCAGAACTCTGCATCTTATGCACATAGTCAACATTCTTGTGCTTAGGAAAAGGGTTATGAATAGAGATGGTGTGAATGTATACAGGAGTGAACAGGGGTATTTTGTCATTTGAATAAAAGACGAAGAAGTTGTTGCTGAATGCCTTATAAATTCGCCAATGCCGCCCAGATGGACTATCCTTTGCAACATCGTGATAAAAATACGACTTTATGTTAGTGTTGCGTTCTCCACGCACCTGCTCCCATAGGTGGCGAAGCGGCAGCCTTTCTTGTGGTCAAATGTTGACACAGCTTTTATTAGACCGATAGTGCCGATAGAGATAAGGTCCTCCTGATCTGTGGAATTTGAATAATACTTTTTTATAATGTGTGCCACAAGACGGAGATTGTGTTCGATAAGCTTATCCTTTGCCGCCTTGTCACCCTGCGCCATTCTCTCAAAACACTCACGCTCCTCCTTCGCCGAAAGCGGTTTTGGAAACACGCTGCGGCTGTCAAAATGCAGTGCGAAAAATAGAAAATTTCCCGTAAGCAGATCAAACAGTGCTGAAAACATATTTGTCCCTCCTTATATAAAGTATCGCTCATACGCTTTTTAATCATATGTGCTTCAGGGATTGTACTATTCTGATTTTGACATAAGGTCGCAAAATGTTTCTGATTTGTTAAATTTGCTGAAATATTGATTGTCTTGTTTGCTAAAATCACGAATATTATTAATATTTTGTAAACAGACGGCATTTTACTTTTATCGTTAATCAAATGATGATATAATTATATCAGATAGGTATGTTTTTTGGGGGTGAGCGCTCATGACAAGCATAAAAGGACGATCGGTATTCGGAAGCATTGCAAGAGGAAAGCTGACCTTTTATCATCGTGACGAATTTATCATCAACAAGATAAAAGTGTCCGACCCTGAACTTGAATACAAAAAATATGTCAAGGCTAAAAACGCTGCTCTTGTGGAGCTTGGGGAGCTTTATGACCGTGCAAGGTTAAGCGTTGGGGAAAGCGACGCTCAAATATTTGTGATACACCAAATGCTTATCACCGACGAGCAATACGACAGCAGTATTCGCACAAAGATACTTGACGAGCATTTCAATGCCGATTATGCAGTTGCAAGCACTTCAAGAAGCTTTGCGGAGATGCTGGCACAAATGGACAGCGAATATATGCAAAGCAGAGCGGCTGACGTCAAGGACGTTTCAAACAGACTTTTAAGACACATATTAAACTGCGCCGACAAGCTTCCCATACTCAGAGAGAACGCCATTATCTGCACCGGTGACCTTATGCCCTCAGAAACCCTGCTCATGGACAAGACGAAGATAAAGGGCTTCTGCACAAGGTCCGGTTCTGTGAACTCTCATACTGCGATACTTGCGAAAAATCTTGGCATACCTGCCATTGTGAACGTTGGAACGGAGCTTTCTGACGAATACGAGGGCAAGGAAGCCGTCCTTGACGGCTACAGCGGAACGCTTTACATAGAGCCTGACGAGCATACGCTCAGACAACTTGAATACAAGGAAGCCGTTGAGGGCAGGAAAAAGGAACTTCTCACAAGGCTCAAAGGCAGAAAAAACATCACTCGTGACGGACATGAGATAAAGATATATGCGAATATACTCAACTCTGAGGAGCTTGAATCGGCGGTAAAAAACGACGCAGGTGGGATAGGTCTTTTCAGAACGGAGTTTATGTGCTTTGACAGACCTGCTTTCCCTGACGAGGATTTTCAGTTTTACACCTACCGCAAGGCATTGGAGGCAATGGAGGGTAAAGAGGTCATAATAGGCACTTATGATATTGGTGCAGACAAGATACCTGATTGTGCAGACATGATTGCTGAGAGAAATCCCTCTATGGGCTGTAGAGGCATACGATTTTGTCTTGAAAGAGAAAGCATATTCAAAACACAGCTAAGGGCGTT
The DNA here is from genome assembly GCF_003461785.1 of Ruminococcus sp. AM43-6. Lineage (NCBI taxonomy): Bacteria > Bacillati > Bacillota > Clostridia > Eubacteriales > Oscillospiraceae > Ruminococcus > Ruminococcus sp. AM43-6. The sequence goes on along the minus strand of NZ_QTXU01000010.1, from coordinate 48,112 downwards.
ATACAGAGCGTCTGTTTACGGACAGCTTTCAATACTTCTGCCTATGGTCATAGACGTGAGCGAGATACTGAGGGTGAAAGAGCTTATCGTGCAGGTCAAGGCAGAGCTTATAAAAGAGGGCAAGAAATTTGCCGACAATGTTAAGCTCGGGGCAATGATAGAGACCCCTGCGGCGGTGATGACAAGCGATATCATAGCCAAAGAGGTGGATTTTTTCAACATTGGCACCAACGACCTTGAACAGTTCGCTTTCGGTCTTGACAGGCAGAACCCATGTTATGACAGGGTGTCCCCGAAAAATCACAGGGCACTGCTGAGAATGATAAAAATGGTGTGCGACAACGCCCATGCAAACAGCATAAAAGCAGGCATTTGCGGTGAGATAGCAGGCGACCCAACGCTCACAGAGATATTTCTGGAGCTTGATGTGGATATGCTGTCGGTAGTTCCGTCAAGGATACTGCCACTGAGAAAGGCGGTAAGGAGCATAAGTCTTAAAGACCCGAAAAAGGCAGAGAATGACCTGAAGCTGTTTTTATAAAAAGGATAATTTTCCTCATTTCATACAGGCGGTGGGATACGTTATCGTGCGTGTTCCACCACCTTTTTGCTTTGCTTGCAAATACGCTAATAAGGAGAGCGAACTGTTCGCCACTACAGATATTTAAACAAAGAACGTATTTTATCTTATGGTCTGTATGGTTGTCTTATGAAAATCTTAAGCGTTTCTTAAAGCGGTTGACAGTTGGAAAGGGCTATGATAAACTTATATACGACACCAATAATACGTCTGAAAAAGGTAAAACACAAGGAGGAGAAACAGTGAAACTAAGAAACATAAACAGAGGTCTGGTTCTTGGCGGTGTGCTTGCGCTGGGCGTTGTATGCTACACAGTGTATGATAACAACCAGTTCAAGACTTCCAAGCCTGAGATAGAACAGACCATGAGGGATTATATCGCAGACTTGACAAGTGCAAACGTTGGAAGCAGTGATAAGTTAAAAAGTCAGCTGACAGATTTTGTGAATAAGCATTATGCTGACTACACCACATCTGACAATGAGTACGCTTCGTCAAAGTCAGGACTTCTGGAGGAAATAAACCAGGCTGAAGTTGCAGCGCAGGGGGGAGATATCACCTCGGCTGAGTATGACATAAAAGAGATGTCAATAAACAAGAGTGGAGCTGACGGAGCAAAGGTCACTATGATATACAATGTGTGCTATGACGTATCAAAGGGCGACCCAACTTTTCTCACAACCAACGGCATAAGCACCATGACAAGCGGTAACTACACAAATTCCGACAACTATGAGCCTAGCACATCTTCATACAAGGCGATTTTCAGTTATGAAAATGCTGAATTTTATCTTTTGCGTACCTCTGACGGCTGGAAGATAGCAACGTCCAGCGACTACGGATATGGCGAGGATTACAACTTTGATGATAACAACAGTGACAGCGTGGCTGATGAAAGCAAGGCTGAGTCTGAGATAGTTCCGGACAGCAGTGCAGAAAATACCGACAGCGAGGGGGCAGACAGCGTTGAGTGATACTATTCTAAAGATAAAGGGGCTTAACAAGACCCTTGGCAAAAAGCAGATACTTCACAGCATAGATATGGAGTGTTACAGTGGCGAGGTCTACGGCTTTCTCGGTCCTAACGGCGCAGGAAAGACCACGACTATAAAGATAGCCGTAGGGCTTTTACAGCTTGACGAGGGTGAGATATCCATTGACGGAAAGGATATAAGAAAAGACTTTGAGGGAGCAATGGCGAACGTGGGCGGCATTGTTGAGAACCCTGAAATGTATAAATATCTCTCGGGACTTGAAAACCTACGTCAGTATGCAAGAATGAGAGAGGGAGTAACTGAGGAGCGTATCAAAGAGGTGGTGGAGCTTGTAAGGCTTTCAAACCGCATTGATGACAAGGTGTCGAAATACTCTCTGGGTATGCGTCAGCGTCTTGGCGTTGCGCAGGCTATCCTGCACAGACCAAAGCTTCTTATCCTTGACGAGCCTACAAACGGTCTTGACCCGCAGGGTATAAAAGAACTTCGTGACATACTCAAAGAGCTTGCCCACAAGGAAGGCACTTGCGTTGTGGTATCGTCACATCTCATGAGCGAAATGGAAATGATGTGCGACAGAGTGGGCATTATCGCAAACGGAAAAATGATAGGCTCATACACAATGGAGGAGCTTATCTCACAGTCTGACAGCTCAATTGCTGAATATGTACTTGAAGTTGACGACCCGCAAAAGGCTATGGGTCTTATAAATCTCGCAGACGAGGGCAAGCGTATCGACAAGGAAACAAGTGCAGTTGTTCTTTCTATCCCTGTGGAGATAGAGAAGAAAAAGATAGCCTCGGTGAACAAGACGCTTATCGAGGGCGGAGTTTCACTTTACACTGTTCACCGCAGAGAGAACAAGAAGCTTGAGGACGTATTCATCGAGCTTACAGGAGGAAAGGAAGGGGGCGTACAGATTGGCTAGATTTTTCAGACTTGTGAAAAACGAGTACATAAAGGTTTTCAAAAAGTTATCCACAAAAATAATGATCGTGCTTATAATAATATGTGCGCTTGGACTTTCAGGCATTGCACTTTTTGCAAAGCACAACATGGAGAGCAATAACTATTCAAGCTATGACGCAACTGGTGATTATCAGCAAAACATAGATTGGCTCAAAGACACAAACGGCGACCCTAACGAGATCGCAATGTGGCAGTATCTAATCGACAACGATATCGACAGCGATGATTGGAGATATGATGTACTGTCAGCCATATTCGCAGACGGCACCGGTGATATGTCAGGGATAAAGAAGTATCTTGACGACAACGATTGGCGTGGCTTCTGTCAATACAGGCTGGATAATGAAATACTCTCGGAAGGCGAAAAGTGGGAATATCAATACAGGTTGGACAAGGATATTTCCTTTGACAAGTCAAACGAGAAGAAAAACGATCTTATCATGACAGTTGCAAACGCAAAAAACACCATTGCGACCATGGGCGACGCAAAGTCTGACGGACAGAACAGCAGAGCAAAGCTGGAGGATAATATAAAACTTGCACTCTATCAGCTTGACAATGATAAGCTCGACAACACGGCAAACCAGATGTCGCTGTTTGAAACAAGCGAGCCTGAGCAGATAACATTCTGGACAGTGTTTCTCACAAGCACTTCCCTTGTGACAGTAGTCGCACTGCTTGCTATCGTTATCGCAGGCGGCATTGTATCCTCTGAATTTTCACAGGGAACTGTCAAGTTCCTGCTTATAAACCCTGTTAAACGCTGGAAGATACTCATGTCAAAATACTTCACTGTCATCACAGTGGGTTACATAATGCTTTGCATACTTTTCGTGGTGATGATACCTATTACAGGGCTTATGCTCGGCTTTGACGGCTTCTCAACGCCTTATATCTATGTAAGCGGCGGCGAGGTAAAGGAAATGCCTACACTGCTTTATGCGGCAGAGCAATATCTGATGAAAAGCGTTGAAATGGTGGTAATGTCAACACTGGCGTTTGCTATCTCGTCACTTGTAAGAAGCACAGCCCTTGCTATCGGCGTCAGCGTATTCACAATGTGCATAGGCTCAACGGTCACACAGCTTTTGGGTCAGCTTGGACAGGATTGGGCAAGATTCCTTGTATTCGCAAACACAGACCTTGCTTCTATCTCAAAGGGCTACTCAATATTTGCCCAGCACAGCCTGACCTTTGCCGTAGGCGTTCTTATAGCACACATGGTGGTGTTCCTGCTCACCGCATGGGACGGCTTTACAAAGCGTTCTGTATAAAACAGAATAAAAACATCAAACGGGCGAAGAAATTTCGCTCGTTTTTTTGTTGCTGAAAAGAGTAAACAAATGAACAGATTATCATATAAACATAAGATTGACAAGGGTGAATAAATATTGTATAATAGTCGAGTTGATACAGAGATCGTTTTAATGGATATTTTACAGGAGATAGATATATGTTTGAAACTTTAGTTGACGTTTTTCTTGATGCATTAATAGACAGCCTTAAGATCCTGCCTTTTCTGTTCGGAGTTTATCTGCTTATAGAGTATATAGAGCATCGTTCTGCCGACAAGCTTGGAAAGGCTCTTAGAAAAATGGGACCTTTTGGTGCGATAGGAGGAAGCATACTAGGAGCAGTGCCCCAGTGCGGATTTTCCGTTGTGGCTTCCAACCTTTACTCAGGCAGGCTGATCACAATGGGAACTCTCATTTCGGTATACCTTGCCACAAGCGACGAGGCAATACCAATGATGATAGCAAACCCTGCATTTGCCGGCAAGCTTTGGCAGCTTATTCTTATAAAGGTAGCGGTGGCTATAATAGCAGGTGTGCTTGTTGACCTTATCTTAAAGCTTATGGGCAAAAAACAGGACGAAGAGCCTTTCAAGGAGATTTGTGAGGACTGCGACTGTGAACACCACAGTATTTTGCACTCGGCACTTCACCACACTGTAAGCATAATACTTTTTATATTTGCGGTAAACCTTATTCTCGGTGCGGTAATGGAGTTTGCAGGAGAGGACACAGTAAAGACCCTGCTTATGTCTGACAGCATAGTTCAGCCGTTCATAGCAGGCATAATAGGCTTTATCCCGAACTGTGCGGCTTCTGTTGTTCTCACTCAGCTTTATATCGAGGGCGTTGTGAGCTTCGGCTCGCTTATCGCAGGACTTTGCACAGGAGCAGGAGTGGGACTTCTGGTGCTTTTCAAGACCAACAAGCACAACATGAAAGAGAATTTCGCCATAATGGGAATACTTTATGTTTTCGGTGTGGCAGCAGGCTTTGTGGCAAGTCTGTTCTAAAATATGATAGACAGATAAAAGGAGCAATTCGCAATGAACTGCTCCTTTTTGTTTGCAAAAAAATCTTCGTATGTATAACGGGTTGCCCCTACACTACATCATATCCTCAATAAGATAAGGCAGGCTTATGCGGAAGCAAACGCCGCCTTTTTTCATATCGTTTTCTACCTCTATGCTGCCCTCGGAAAGCTCGATTATCCTTTTTACAAGTGCAAGTCCAAGACCGTTGCCCTCTGTTGCACGGGAGCGGTCGCCCTGATAAAACTTATCAAATATCTTCGCCTTTACGTCAGGGGCTATAGACGGACCGTTGTCCCATATCTCCGCCGAAATATTCTTCTCGTTGCGGAAAAGCTTCACGCTTATCTTTCCGCCCTCCGGGGTGAACTTGATAGCGTTGTTGATGATATTCTGCCATATCTGCGCCATAAGCTCCTCACTGCCCACATACATGATATCCTCAAGGTCGATATCAAGGTCGATTTTTTTCTTCGACCACTCAGGTTCAAGCACAAGAAGTATTTTTCTTATCTGCTCGTCAAGAGAAAATCTTGTCTTTTTGCCCACTGTTTTCTGATTTTCAAGCTTTGTGAGCCTCAAAATATTTGACGAAAGCTTTGAAAGCCGTGATGTTTCGTCGATTATTATCTGCGTGTATTCCTCACGTTCCTGCTCGGTTATATCGTCAGATTGCAGAAGCTTTGCAAAGCCCTGTATGGAAGCCAGGGGCGTTTTGAACTCGTGGGAAACGTTTGAGATAAAATCGCCTCTCAGCGTTTCCGTACCTGCAAGCTCCTCAGCCATTTTGTTAAAGTTCTGTGCAAGTATGCTGTATTCAGGATCAGACGGCTCTCTTACTCTTACCTTAAAATTGCCCTTTGCTATCTCAGCCGCCGCCGCACTAAGATCTCGTATAGGCTGTATAATGCTTCGACTCATGAACGCTGTTATAATAGTACCGATAACGATACAGACCATAAAAGCTATGATGACAACAAGGTTTACTACCCAGTAAACGCTGTCGCTTGAAAAGCTGTCTATGATAACGAACTTATCATAGACCTGGGAGATTATAGTTGCGTTAGGCACAACACCCTCTGAGGACACATAATATCCCTTATGCACGATATCTGCAAAATGGTCGTGTACTCTTGAATCGTTTTTATCCACCACTGATAGACTATAGGCTGAATTGTTCACAATGGAAACTATCTCGTCCACAGTAAAACCGCCCTTTTCTTCAAGCTGATCCATTGCCATGGAAAGCTCCACTAACTGCTGTTCGGCATTGCTTTTCATTACAGGACTGCACACCATTACAAGCACTGACACCGATATAGAAGCCGACACCAGCATCACAAAGAAAAACATAAGAGTCAGCTTGAACTGCAAACTTGTTTTATTTTTGGTCTTTTTCTTATCCAAACCCCTCACCCCTCAAGCTTATCCCTCACTGCTTTTTCACAGCCTTATAGCCAAGTCCACGAACCGTGACAATATCGAATGACTCACAGCTTCCGTAACGCTCTCTCAGCCTTTTAACGTGAACGTCAACAGTACGCTCATCAACGTCCTTATCCATGCCCCAAAGCTCGTCAAGGAGCTGGCGGCGTGTGAATATCTTGTCAGGGTAGCTGAGCAGTTTAAAAAGCAGTTTGAACTCCATTTGCGGTATAGTTTCCGCCGCTCCGCCGTCAACCGCCACGCTCATAGCGTCATAATCAAGCACGCAGTTTCCCACAGTAAGAGAATGTTCCGACGCCATTTTTGAACGCCTTAAAAGCGCACCCACACGGAGTATCATCTCATTTATATCAATAGGCTTTACCATATAATCGTCTGTGCCGGCAGAAAAGCCCTCCTGCTTGTCCTCGAAGGTCTCCTTTGCGGTGACCATTAGTATAGGCAGATTGAAATCAGCCTTTCTGAGCTGTCTTGTAAGCTCATAGCCGTCCATATTCGGCATCATTATATCTGAAATTATAAGGTCTATATTCGTTTTTTCAAGAACGTCCAAAGCCTCCAGGCCGTCATTTGCAAGAAAAGTCACATAGCCATGCTGTTTAAGTGCGGCAGACATGAGCTTTCTAAGGCTTGCGTCGTCCTCCACCACAAGTATCTGAAACATAAAATATCCTCCCTCGTAAAAAAATTCCCCAATAGTGACATTATAGCTTATAATTGTGAACTGGTGATTAACATTTATTTTTTTCAAAAAACTCTCCGAAATCCCCTGAAAATTCATATTCGGTTCACACAGAACTGGTATTATATAATCACAGCAGAAGAAACAAAAAAAGCTTTGGTAATTGGTAAAACTTAAAGTCAGGTTTTTATCTTCTTTCCCTCTGCGATTCCCCAAGTCGCTGATACATTTCCTCGTCTTTAGGTTTTACCAAATACCAAAGAATCCCTTTCATAATTCTATAAAAATTAATGCTCATTTCAGCCGATGGAAGTGGGTATTAATTTTTTATTGCTCTTTTAAGACAAGATACGACAAAAAAACCGCAGAAGCCATATAAAATGACCTCTGCGGATATTTTTTTGCCTTTATTAGCCGTTAGCTGCAAAGCTTTTCACGAAGCTCAGCCGCCTTTCCAAGAAGCGCACAGATGTAGCTGTCCACATCAGGCTTTGCAAATCCACCAAGCGCTGAGCCTTTAAGCTTTCGCTGACCTGTTTCTCCGGGGATAACAAAGTTATCACCGTTCTTTTTCTTTTCGATAGCCGACTCCAGCATATAGATCTCGCTGGTTATGGTGTCGATATATTTTAATGTATCAAGCTTATCATAGCCGCCAAAAAAACACGTTTTCAGACTATCCATTTTTCTTCCCCCTGCCTTACTGCTGTTTTGTACAGCAATTGTTATCAAAGCCTACAATCTTTATTTGATTTAATTATATCACAAATACTTAGCTTTGTCAATAGGTTTGAAAATGAATGTTCACATTTAAGTAATTTTGTATGTATTTTCGGGACGTTTTATGTTGTATCATTATAATAGATATAAAAAAAACGCAGCCCTTGCAGACTGCGTTTTTGCGTTATATAAGTCTTTTGATAATAGTGATGTTGTTGTATCTTGAAAAATACTCAACATTTGAAATAACGATGCCAGTGGCAGTGTTCTGGGCGTGTACCATTTTGCCGTCGCCGATATAGATAGCAACGTGGTAAATGCTCGAGATCGACGCTCCGCCAAAGAAGATAACGTCGCCCTTCTTCATGTTGTTATATGAAACTGTAGTGCCGTATAAAGCCTGCGAAGCCGCATAGTGCGGAAGATTTATTCCCACCTGTGCGAACGAGAGCATCACAAGACCCGAACAATCCGTTGCACCAAACTGTGAACCGCCCCATACATACGCTCCGCCCACCATGCTTTTGGCATATGAAACAACAGTGTCTATCTTAGAACTGCTTGAATAATCAGGCTTAGGTGCAGGGGCTGCTGTTGTTGTGGTAGTGGTCTTTTTGCTTGTTTCAGGCTTTGGCTTAGCTGTTTCCTGCGGAGTTGTGGTGGTCTGAACCGTAGTTTCGTCAGGCTTTTCCGTTTGAGCCGGCTTCTTTGTGGTAGTGGTCTTTTCACCGCTGTTACCACTCTTTTTGGTGGTGGTAGTCTTTTTCTTTGTGGTGGTCGCAGTTGTGGTGGTGGTTTCCGCCTTTGAAGACACCTTCGAATACTTATCGTCCACCTGCTGTGACTTATCTTCAAGGTCGCTCTTATCGTTCTTTATCTGCTCGATAAGCTTGCCCGACTCCTGCTCCATTTTCAGAAGCTCCGCCTGCTCGCCCGCCAAAGTTTTCTGCTCCTTGGCATATTCCTCAGCCTTTGCTTTGAGCTGTTTTATCTGCTCATCAAGCTCTGCCTTGGTCTTTTCAAGCTTTTTATACTGATCCAAAAGCTCGTTAAGCTCGTCATTATCGTGCTTTGCAACTCTCGTCACAAGCTCTATCCTCATAAGAACGTCATAAAAATCAGATGAATTTATCAGCACGTTTGTGTACGAATTTGCTCCGCCTGCAACATACATTGCACGAATACGCTCCATAAAATCGTCCTTGCCCTCGTTTATTGCAGTTTCCTGCAAGTCAAGGCTGTGCTGAGTGTCAAGCTGTTTGCCGTCAAGCTCTGCCATTTGATCTTCAAGCTCAGAGGAATATTTCTCTGAATTTGCTATTTTTTTCTGTATGGATTTATATTTTTTCTTTATAGCCTCAAGGTTGTCCTGCTCGTCGGCAAGCTTTTTGTCAGCGTCGGCTATCTGCTTATCAAGCTCCTGCTGTTGCTTTTTTAGTTCTTCAAGCTGACTGCTGTATGTATCGTTATCCGCCATTACGACATCTTTCACACTGTTGTCAGAAAAACCAAAGGCGGCAAAAGCTATGCACAGAGCCATACAGCCTGCGGCTATTCTTTTCATGGGGTAAATTTTTTTCATAATATCAGTTCTCCAAAATATAAGCGTATTATATATTTTTCACGCTGTAACGTTTATGTAGTCCCTTTTATTATAACGCAAAACCCCGTTCTTGTCAAGAAACCAACCGCTAAAAGCCGTATTTTCGGCATTTTAAGACAATTCGCCACACATATTTTGTGCGTTATTGCACCTATTCTTCCCCGAACATCTCACCCAAGGTCTTTCCTATAAGCTCGCCTGTATACTGTGCCTGAGCGATAGAATTGCCGTGACTTCCCACCTCTATAAGAAGCGAGCCGGTGGTCAAATCCTGATTATAGTGGCGATAGTCGAAAAGTACAGGCCTTGTAAGCCCCTGCCAATCGCTCTCCAAAGCCGACTGCAAGGCACAGGCAAAGTGAAAATTCTTCATATAGTCAGGCATACCCATAATGCCGTCATCACACCCTGATATTATCATAAGCTGAGCCGCTTCCCTGCCCTCTATCTCCGCCACAGGTGCGAGCCTTGTGCCGTCCTCACGCTCTATGCCGTCACGGTGAACGTCAAGGCATACCTTTATAGAGGGGTACTCCTCCAATATCTGCTTTACCGCCATACGGCTTGAATCGTAAGAGCCGTCATAGCTGGGATAATCATGCACAAGTGTATCGTGGATATACGCAACGCCTGCTTTGTCAAGCTGTTCACATATCTTGTCCCCTACCGACAGCATATTCATTTCAGGGTCGGTGGTCTTGCAGGAAAAGGAGCTGTCATAATGGTCTTTGTCTGTGGGCTCAAAGCTTTCCGTGGCGTGGGTGTGATAAATAAGTATCTGCGGCTCAGAGGAATTTCCGTCTATTTGAAAATCATACGGCTTTGAGCTTTCCTCATAAAGCTCATCATTTGAAAGCTCAGTGCAGTTTCTCACCTGACCGCCGCCGTCAAGGTCGAAATACTGCTCGCCGTCATATCTGCCATAGGTGTATTTTTCTATAACACCGTCATTTCCCTCCATGCTTGCAGGATATGGTATCTTGTCCGTCACGTCCTGAGCAGGCAAAGGGCTTGGCACTTCTGAGCTTTTTGAGGGTGTTTGCTTCTCCTGTGGTGCCATATCCATATCCCATATGCTGTGCTTTGACACCACCGCCGCTTCAAGCTTGTTTGATACCACAGGCTTTGATGCCGTGTCCGTTTCACTTTCCATAGCAAAATACGGCTTGTATTCTCCCATAGCCACCCCTGCCGCCACAGCCGCCACCCTGCCGAACCTGCTTGCAGATCTTGCATAAAGCCATATACCCGTGGGCATAACGAACGCCACAATTATAACTGCAACACAACGCAGGCAGACTTTCTTTATATCCAATGCTGTCACTCCCATATACATCTTAGTATTATAATGTATATGCAGGACGAGCCGTCATATTACCTGCCCAGCTTCACCTTAACAGGCTTGCCCACTGTCATAGAGTCATGGGTCACGTTGCAGTCATAGCATAGTATCTTCACGCCCTTTCGGGAAGCTTTCTCCAAAGCCTCTCCGAACTCAGGGTGAGTGTCATAATTGGGCGTGAAATATTTCACATCGCTCATCTGAACGAGTATCATTATATAAGCTTCATACCCCTCGTCAAGACAGTTGGAAAGCTCCTCTATATGCTTCACCCCACGGAGGGTAGGAGCGTCAGGGAAAAGCACAACGCCGTCTTTCTCCAGCGTACAGCCCTTTACCTCCATGAAAATCTTCCTATCCTGCGACTCTAAGTAAAAATCAAAGCGTGAATTGCCGTATTTCTTTTCGGGGTAGACCGAGAAGCCCTCGCCAAAGGGTCTGTTCTCTCTCAGCCACTCCCCTACCGCCTTGTTCGGGGCTTGGCTGTCCATGTTTATGAGTCTGTCACCTTTTTCCACAGCCACAAGGTCAAAAGCGGTCTTTCTCGATTCGCTGTCTGAATGTTCAAGCCAAACAGTACACCCCTCCACCAAAAGCTCTTTGCATCTGCCCGTATTTTTCACATGGCAGACCTCGGCTTTGCCGTCTATCTCAACGTTGGCGATAAACCTGTTCGGTCTTGATAGAAATTTGCCTTTATGTATATTATCGTATCTCATAATTCGCTCCTTTTATTCTTACTATTCACATTATACCACAAATATGTTTGATTATAAATACCTAAATCATGCATTCTTAGCTTTGCTGATTTGTGGTTCGATACAAAAAGGGAAAAATATTTCACAAAATCTATTGACGTTATTTGTGAAATATGTTATAGTTTTGAGTATAGGTTATATAACAATAATAATTTATTAAAATTTTAGAAAGAGGTATTTATAATGAAAAAAATAACTGCACTTCTCGTTTCACTTATAATGTCATGCGCAGTAATGGCAGGCTGTTCGGACAGCAGTTCTTCAAGCTCATCAAAAGCAGACAGCACATCAAAGGCAGAAACAAGCGCAGCCGCTGACGAGTCAACTGCTTCAGAAGCAGGCACAGCCACAGATCTCGAGGATACTCTCACAGCGCAGTATACAAAGAAGATACAGGGCGAGAGCCTTGCTATCGACATGACAGTGGCAAGCGAATATGACAATTCATCAGCCGTTGTTGAGATAGCAGGCGGCAATATGCACATGAAAATGAACTTTATGGGCGTGGATATGGATATCTATAGTATCGACGGAGTTATGTACACACTTGACAGCGAGTCAAAAACGTATTACACTGTTGATATGGAAGAATCTATCGACGACTTCAAGAGCGAAATAGGCTACGGCATTAACGACAGCTACAAGTTCATAAGCTCTGAAACAACTGACGACGGTCTTATCTGCGAAACTTTTGAAAACACAGAAGATCCTGGCATCGAGCTTGAATCAGGCGTAACTCTCGACACAAGCGATTCTGACGATCATTCTTTCACAACAACATTCAAGTATTACTTCAATGCTGACACAAAGGATATTGTTAAAATAGAAACTATCTCTGACGGCTCAACGACTACTGTTACAGTAAACTCATTCACAACTGAAAACGTTGAAGTCAAACTCCCTGACGATTTTGACAGTTGGACAGAGCAGTCTTTCGATATGAGCACTGACGATATCCCTTATGACGCTGAACTCGATGTTGAGTCAGGCGCTGAGTCAGCCGAGTAATTCTTGTCATTTTTCGGAGGCAAAATATTATGAACAAGAAAATGGTAACTATTATTGCAGCTTTGGCAATGTGTACAGCAATGGCAGGCTGCTCGGAGAGCGATACTGCAAGCTCTTCAAAGGCTGAAACAACTACTACAACAACGGCTGCCGCAGAGTCTGCCGCTCCTGCTGAAAGCACAGCAGACGAAAGCTCCGCTGACAGCACTTCCACAAACGCAGGCACAACGGATTATGACGTTGACGGCGATTTCAGAGCTTTCGAGCAGATGAAAGACAAGTATGAGGGCAACTATCTTGCGAACCTTACAGGTCAGATGTCAAACAACGGCACAAAGTATACTATCTGCGTAAAGGACGGCAAGGCTTATCAGGCACTCACAGTTCAGGGCATGAAGTCATACACAGTTTGCCCTGGCGACGGAAAGCTTTACAACGTTTCAGAAGGCACGACCACCTACAGCATTGAGGACGACGACGGAAATCAGTGGAAGTCAGCCGACATTCTTTTCGGCGCGACCCTCGATTTTGACCACGCATATATTGACGAAACAACAAACGTCGTTCACGAATACTATAAGCTCGACAGTGCCGTTGCAGGTGCTGAGGGTCAGATAGTTTACGGCTTTGACGGCGCTACATATGACCTTAAGCAGGTAGTTCTGCTCCCAGAGGGTGCTGACGAATCAAGCGCAGTTTACTTCACTGTAGATTCCATAGGCGAAGCAGACGACAGCCTGCTTGCTGTTCCTGATCTTTCTGCTTATACAAAAGAATAATTTTATCTGATCTTTTTCCAACATCGGGCGGACAGACCACTGCGGTCTGCCCGCTTTTTTTGCATTTTCAGCAAAGCGTTGTGCAATATGACGGAAAAGAAGTTTAAATATTTTTGAAATTTGTGAGAAAAATAGTCTTAAACCCCTTGACAAAATCGTCAAAAGGGTATAAACTATACTTAGCACTCGAGAAGAAAGAGTGCTAACACTTAAATACAATAAGTGCTAACAAGAAGAACGGGTGGTGAGCAAATGGACGACCGCAAGCTGAAAATACTTTCAGCGGTAGTCAATGAATATATCGTAACAGGCGAGCCTGTAGGCTCAAAGGCGATAATGGCTCACGTCAAAGCGTCCTCAGCGACCATAAGAAATGAAATGGCAGAGCTTGAGAAGCAAGGCTATCTCGAACAGCCACACACCTCCGCAGGCAGAATACCAACATATAAGGGCTACAGGCTTTATGTTGACCAGCTTATGGAGCAAAACCAGCTTACAGCAAATGAAAAGAAGATGCTGGATTCAATGATACCGCAGGAATATGTCACAGAGGAAGACCTTGTGAACAAGGCTTCAATGGCATTGGCGGATCTTACGAAATGTGCGGCGGTGGTCGCAAACGCAACGCCAAAGTTCTCGCTTATCTCAAAGGTAGAGGTAATACCTACAGGAAAGAGAATGTACGTTATTTTGATGATAACGTCCAACGGCTCTATTAAGAATAAGGTTTGCCGATTGGAGTTCGACCTCAGTCAGGATCAGCTTGAGTTTTTTGATAACTTCGTAAAGGAAAATCTCAACGGCGTGCCTATCGACAGTCTTTCGGACGCTTATCTTGAAAAGCTCACAGAAGCAATGGGAACGTACATGATGACCCTTTCACCGCTTGTTTCCGAGATCATGAAGATGACAAAGGAAATGAGCAGCGTGTCTATCAAAGGTCAAAGCAATCTTCTCACCTGCAAGGACTTCAACCAAAATGAGATAATAAGCTTTCTCGATAATCAGAAGGAGCTTAAAGGATTTATTGACGAAACGTTCTCAGGGCTTCACGTTATGTTCTCCCCTGAGCGTGACGGATTTGTTATCCACAACTCCTCTATTATAACAGCTCCGTTCTCAAAGGACGGCAAGACAGCAGGTGCGCTGGGGCTTATAGGTCCTATGAGGCTCGACTATGCGAAGTTTATCCCATATCTCGAGTATTTCACAGGAAAGATATCGGAAATGATATCCGAAAAGCCACAAGAGCAAAACAAAGAAGACGACGAAAATGAATAAAAAGGAAGGCAGGCGGCGTAAATTGAGTAAGGAAACTGAAAAGGACACCGAGCTTGAAAAAGAGGAAAACACCTCTGCTGAAAGCGAAGAAGTAAAAGAAGCGGCGGATACCGCAGAAAATGCCACTGAGGATACAGAGAAGAAGGCGGAGGAGAGCGAAACAGAAAAGCTGAAAAAAGAGCTTGCCGAAGCAAATGACAAGTATCTCAGACTTATGGCTGAATATGATAACTTCAGAAAAAGAAGCGCAAAAGAAAGACTGGAGCTTACAGACACAGCAAAGGGAAATGTGATAAACGGCTTCCTGCCGGTGTTTGACAACTTTGAAAGAGCGTTAGGCACAGAAACTCAGGACGCAGTTTATAAACAGGGTGTTGAAATGATATTCAATCAGTTCAGCGACGCACTTAAAAAGCTCAACGTTGAGGTAATGGAGCTTGCGGGCAAGGAATTTGACCCGAACGTTGCAACGGCTGTAAGCACAGTTGACGACCCTGACCTCGGTGAAAATATTGTGGCGCAGGTGCTTCAAAACGGCTACACCATAGGCGGCAAGGTCATAAGACACGCAATGGTAATAGTAGCAAACCCATAAACAAAGACATCGGGACTTAAGGTCTTGATATAAATTAAGTAAATTTTGAAAGGACTTGATCTTATGAGCAAAATCATCGGTATAGATTTAGGTACAACAAACTCTTGTGTAGCAGTTATGGAGGGCGGCGAAGCCGTTGTTATCCCTAACAGCGAGGGTGCAAGAACAACTCCGTCAGTAGTTGGCGTTTCAAAGAACGGCGACAGACTTATCGGTCAGGTAGCAAAAAGACAGGCTGTTACAAACTATGACAACACTGTAATTTCTATCAAGAGACATATGGGCTCTGACTACAAGGCTCACATGGGCGGCAAGGATTACACTCCACAGGAAATTTCAGCTATGATACTTCAGAAGCTGAAGGCTGACGCTGAGGCTTATCTGGGCGAAAAGGTAACAGAGGCTGTTATCACAGTTCCTGCTTACTTCACAGACGCACAAAGACAGGCTACTAAGGACGCAGGTCAGATCGCAGGTCTGACAGTAAAGAGAATCATCAATGAGCCAACAGCCGCTGCACTTTCTTACGGTATTGATAAGGAAGAGGATCAGAAGGTCATGGTTTACGACCTTGGCGGCGGTACATTCGATGTATCTATCATCGAAATGGGCGACGGCGTTACAGAAGTTCTTGCTACAGCAGGTAACAACCACCTGGGCGGCGACGACTTCGACCAGAGAATTATCGACTGGATGATCGCAGAGTTCAAGAAGACTGAGGGTGTTGACCTTTCAGGTGATAAAATGGCAATGCAGAGACTTAAGGAAGCTGCTGAGAAGGCTAAGATAGAGCTTTCATCTACAGCATCATCAACTATCTCTCTCCCATTCATCACAGCAGACGCTACAGGTCCAAAGCATCTTGAAATGACACTTACACAGGCTAAGTTCAACGAAATGACAGCAGACCTTGTTGAGTCAACAATGGGACCAGTTCGTCAGGCACTTTCAGACTCTGGTCTGTCAGCTAACGACCTCCAGAAAGTCCTTATGGTCGGCGGTTCTTCAAGAATACCAGCCGTTCAGGAAGCTGTTAAGAAATTCCTTGGCAAAGAGCCGTTCAAGGGCATCAACCCAGATGAGTGCGTAGCACTTGGCGCTGCATATCAGGGCGGCGTTCTCGCAGGCGACGTTAAGGACGGTCTGCTCCTCCTCGATGTAACTCCACTGTCACTTGGTCTTGAAACAATGGGCGGTATCTGCACAAAGATCATCGAGAGAAACACAACTATACCTACAAAGAAGTCACAGATATTCTCAACTGCCGCTGATAATCAGTCAGCCGTTGATATCAACGTACTTCAGGGTGAGCGTGAGTTCGCAAAGGACAACAAACAGCTCGGTATGTTCAGACTTGACGGCATCGCTCCTGCTCCAAGAGGTGTTCCACAGATCGAGGTAACATTCGATATCGACGCTAATGGTATCGTACACGTTTCCGCTAAGGATCTTGGCACAGGCAAGGAGCAGAACATCACGATCACTTCTTCAACAAATATGTCTAAGGACGATATAGATAAGGCTGTCAAGGAAGCTGAGGCATTCGCAGCAGAGGACGCTAAGAAGAAAGAGGACGTTGACGCAAGAAACGCTGCTGACCAGCTTTGCTTCCAGGCTGAAAAGTCACTGGGCGAGTTCGGCGACAAGATAGACGCTGCTGACAAGTCAGCTTGTCAGGCTAAGATAGACGCTCTTAAGGAAGCCCTCAAGGGTACTGATATCGAGACTATCAAGGCTAAGCACAAGGAGCTTGAGGAAACATTCCAGGGCGTTGCAACTAAGGTATATCAGCAGGCTGCACAGGCACAGCAGGCAGCAGGCGGTGCCGCAGGCTTTGACCCTAACAACATGGGCGGAGCAAATGGCGGCAGCAACGGCGGCGCTTCAAACAACGGTGGCGACGACGTTATAGACGCTGAATTTACTGACGCAGAATAAATCATAACGGCTGCCTCTGCTCCGATTTTTCGAGCAGGGGCTATTGCCGTATTAAAAGGCTGTGTGAAAAGCGTGAAAGGACTATACTTACAAAAAGGAGGCAAGCCCATGCCCCAAGACTTTCACGATCTGCAGCTTACAGAGCATGGGCGTTTATATGGCTGAAAAAAGAGATTACTATGAAGTGCTTGGCGTTTCTAAAACTGCCACAGACGATGAATTAAAAAAGGCATTCCGTAAGCTTGCAAAGCAGTATCACCCTGACCTTCACCCTGGCGACAAAGCGTGCGAGGAAAAGTTCAAGGAAGTAAATGAAGCTTATGAAGTGCTTTCAGATAAAGATAAAAGAGCAAGATATGACCAGTTTGGTCACGCAGGCGTAGACCCGAACTACGGTGCAGGCGGTGGAGCAGGTGCAGGAGGCTTCGGCGGATTTGGCGATATGGGCGATATTTTCGATTCCATTTTCGGTGGATTTGGCGGAGGCTTCGGTGGCGGACGTTCTGCTAACCCTAACGCACCAAGACGCGGCGAGGATATAAGAGCGAACGTTGTTCTTGACTTCATGGAAGCCTGCAAGGGCAAGACTGTGAAAATTCGCATAAACAGAGCCGAAAAATGTCCTGACTGTCACGGCACAGGCGCAGCCGCAGGTTCTTCGCCTAAGACCTGTCCTGACTGCCACGGCACTGGTACAGTAAGGATAACACAGAGAACGCCTTTCGGAAACATCGCTCAGACCACGACTTGCAGTCGCTGTGGCGGTAAGGGTCAGATAATCGACAACCCTTGCCATACCTGCAATGGTCAGGGCAGAGTAAAGAAGGTATCTGAAAAGGAGATAAACGTTCCTGCCGGCATCGACGATGGTCAGACACTTAGAGTAGGCGGTGAGGGCAACTGCGGTATAAACGGAGGTCCTAACGGCGACCTGCACATCAACATTACAGTTCGACCTGACCCTATTTTCGAGCGTGACGGCTATGACGTGTGGACAGAGATACCGCTTACTTATGCACAGGCTACTCTCGGTGACGAGATAACAGTTCCTACAGTTGACGGCAAGGTAAAATACACAGTGCCAGAGGGTACACAGACAGGCACAGTGTTCCGCCTGAGAGGCAAGGGCATAAAGAAGGTAAACAGAAACGACCACGGCGACCACTACGTTCGTGTAACAGTTGAAGTTCCACGCAATCTGACCAAAGAGCAAAAAGAAAAGCTCCGTGACTACGAAAAGTCCCTCGGTGAAAAGAACTACGCAAAGCGCAAAACATTCTTTGACAAGCTCAAAGACAAATTCAAATAACAAAAAGGAGAACGGCACAAAGCTGTTCTCCCTTTTTGTTTGCAATAAAAAATGCCGCAGGAAGACCCACGGCAATTATCATCTTATCAAGCCATACCTGTGTGCTTTTTGATAGCCGCAAAGGACTCCGCACTGATAACGTGTTCCATACGGCAAGCGTCCTCTACTGCAACTTTCTCGTCAACACCAAGCTTTATGAGCCACTGTGAAAGCAACGTATGACGTTCATACATTTTCTCGGCTATCTCCAAACCCTTGTCTGTCAAACGAATATAACCGTCCTTGTCAACAGTTATATAGCCGTTCTCACGGAGATTTTTCATTGCCACACTTACGCTCGGCTTTGAAAACTCAAGTTCGTTTACTATATCTATGCTTCTTACCTCGTCTTTGCCCTTGCGCTGGCTGAGAATAAGTATCGTTTCGAGATAATTTTCAGCTGATTCTCTTATCTGCATTATAACGTCCCTCCCTAGAACAAGTTTGTCATCAGGTCATTACGACTATTATATCACATTTCAAGCCGCATTTCAAGTGCAAGCACGCTTTTTCAGCGATTTTGATAAACTTTACATCAATGAATTGTGTTGATATACAAAGGCACTGCTCACAAAAAAGCAGTGCCTTTAAAGCTGTCTGTTATTTACTGTATACCGCACTCGTCATAGTCTTTCCACTTTTCGGCGTGCTCCTTATCCTCAAAATATTTGTATACAAAAAGCGCAGTTGACGCAACAACAAGTATCATCGCACCCATTAAAGTCCAGAACGACTTTTTTCTTGAATAGTTTGACATAACAAAACTTCCTTTCTTTCGCAATAGCATACAAAAACTTGCGGCTATCGCTCATAGCTTTGTTATAATTATACTACACAATGCTCTTTCTGTCAATTATTTTCACAGGATTTTCAGATATATTTTTCCGAGTAAAAGTGCAGAAATTCCTCAAGGCAAAGCCCGCCTGCGGCAATGATACGAGCGGCTTCAACGCCCACATAACGATAATGCCACGGCTCAAAATCAATGCCGGTCATCTGCTCTTTAAGGCGAGGATAGCGAAGGATAAAGCCGAAATCTGCGGCATTTGCACAAAGCCACCGTGATTCAGGCGTCTTGTAAAAATCCTCGCTCACATCATTGTCACCCTCTCTGCCGAGATCCACAGCAAGCCCGGTGTTGTGTTCGCTTGACCCGGGGAGCGCGAGAGTTCTGCCCACCTTTTCCACAGCCTTTTCATAACTCAGACCGCCCCACATTTCGTGAGATACTTCACGCTCCCAAAGCATCTGCTGATATTCAAAAGAGCGATAGGCGGAAATAATTTTCAGCTTTATGCCGTCAGCTTCCGCCTTTTTGAGCAGAAGCCTGAGCCTGTTTCCTGCCTGAGATTCCATAAACTTGCCGTTCACCTCTGTCAACTCCACACGATCGCAAAATCCCATATCTATGGGATTGAATTTATCCACAAGCATAAGATAATCCATATACTGACCTCCTTGTCCTGATGGGGAGAAATGTTTTAACTTAGTATATGCAGATGTGTGTGGAGAGTATACACGGCGAAGCTAAATGAGGAGTGAGGAGTGAGGAGTGAGGAGTGAGGAGTGAGGAATGAGGAATTAGCATAGCTGACCAAAGTTGTGCACAAGCACCAAGCGTAGCGATTTTGCGGCATTGCAAACTCTCCCGAATATCCGCTCGTATTCAGAATTTGCATAATTTCAGCATTGTAGTGGCTTGGCTCAATTTCGGTTTCACCGAAATGCGACAGCCCGATATTTCTCGCCTGTTGAATTGTTGAAAAATATCGCACAATGTCACCCTAAATTAATTTGGCATCAAGGATATGGCAAGCACAGCATCGCTCCCCTACACATTTCAAAAAGCGGTGCAAAATTACATCATATCACAAAATGCCCGTCACGGCCAGTGACCTATATCCAGCACCCGTCCACTCTGACGACCTGCCCGTGAATGTAATCTGCTCCCTTTCCACTGAGAAAACGCACAACATTCGCCACATCTCTCGGCTTGCCTATCCTGCCTGCCGGTATGTCATCAACTATCACACGAACATCTTCATCCGTCAGCTCGCCGTTCATTTTCGTGTCTATCATTCCGCAGGATACGCAGTTCACCCTTATACCGCTTATAGCAACTTCCCTCGCCAACGCCTTCGTAAATCCTATAAGCCCAGCCTTTGCCGCCGAGTATGCAACCTCGCAGGAAGCTCCCTTTTCGCCCCATACGGAGGTTATATTTATCACATTTCCACTGTGTTCCCTTATCATCTCAGGAAGCACCGCCCTGCTCATACGCATTGCGCCAAGCAGATTCACGCTTATCATCTCCCATAGCTTCTCGTCAGTCATGTCAGTGAAAAGCTCTATATCCGCTATGCCTGCGTTGTTTACAAGAAGCGTCACCATACCAAAACTGTCCCTGACTTCCGCCACGCATTTATCTATACTATCCTTGTCACCAATGTCGCAGTAAAAAACCTCTGCACATAAGCCACGCTCTTTAAGCTCAGATACCAAAGCTTCCGCCGCAGCTCTGCCATTCTTGTAGCATACAGCCACCTGCCAGCCGTCCTCAGCAAGCACTCTGCATATCTCTGAGCCTATCCCACCAGAGCCACCTGTTACCAATGCCGTCTTTTTCATAAAAATACCCCCCGCAGATCATGATATACTGTAATTATATCACACCTGCGGAGGTTTTTCAACGGCTACTTTTCGTTCTCGTCTACCCATTTTCTCGCCCAGCCTGCGTTCTGCTCCTGACGATTGTATACTCTGCCGTTTGGCGCAGTGTAGTTGTCCGTCACAACATATTCCTGACCTGCCGAGATAACGTCATGGGGCTTGTATACCTTTGTGCCGTCTGAAGCCTGCGGGAAACGGCTCTTGTCACGCTTTTTCATGGCTATCACTCTCCTTTTTATGTTATTATCCTGCCCGAAGCTTTTGTGATTATCAGATGAAAAATCTGCATAACAGTTGAAAATATCACGATAACGTGGTATAATCATCTTATACTATTTTTATCGGGAGTATTAAAATGGAAAAATACAACAAACAAAAAGCTACACTCACCGCACTGCTGAAATGGGTGGAAACAGAGTTCTTCGGAATTTTCGTATTCCTTTTTTTTATCGCAGTTGCAAAGCCTTTCGGTGCATTGGCAAATATAATTTTCGGTCTTACAGGACTTCTCACAGTGGTCTGCCTTATGGCTGACTTTGGTCTGAAACAGGGAGAGGAAGCCAGAAATAAGGTCACATTCCACGGTGAAAAGGATTGCCCTAACTATGGCTTCACACTTGGTCTTATTGCAAGCATACCATGCTATATCACAATGATACTGCTGATGATATCAAAATTCAGCGGTTCGTTCAATTTCATGCCTGCCTACAAGCTTCTTGACGCCTGCTTCTATCCTCTTATAGATTGGGCTGCTCACTCTGCCGACGTGAAAGATATGTCCCCATTTGTTTTCATCATGACCGCCATATTCCCTCTACTCTATCCATTTGCCACATGGATAGGCTTCAAAATATCCTACAAACAGATAGACGTAAGAGAGCGTGTGGTCTACAAGCACAAATAAAATCAAGCCTGCCGTATCAGTCCGATACGACAGGCTTTTATCTTTTTATCGAAAAAACTCAGTTCTCCACTACACATTAAACTATTTCATTACTGAAAATCTATCTCTATATCTTTTAGCGTCACATAGTTTACTCCATTGCAGTTTTTATCGCTTGCAGTGTTTGCGATAAGCGTTATCTTTGCTGTGCCTTTCACATAGTCGGCACCAATATCCGTCTTGTAGTCATACGTGTAGCTCTCTCCGGCTTTGAGCAAAGTGTTCATGGTGTTTCTGTCGCCATTTTCGCCATAGCTCGTGGAATTGCCCTTACTGTCCTCTGTGGTGATATACTGGTCAGTCGTGAAGTCAAGCGCCATGTCCTTGTCCCAGTTGTTTGTGTAGGTAATATGGCTTATGAACTCGCCTCCGCTTACCTCATAGGAGTATTTCGCCGTGAGCCTGCCGTCCTTTGTTGTAAAGGTATTGTCCCCAACGTCCTCAAAATAGTCGATATATCCAATATCAACTTTGTCAGCCATATCAGGATCGTCCTTGGCGACAGAAGTCACAGCTTTCTCACTAGGATCAACATCGCCAGCGACCTCAGCGTTTTTCTTTTCGTCAGTGTATTCGCAGTTCTCATTGAGCCATTTTTCTATCTCTGTGACCTTTTCACTGCTAATATTGTATTTTTCTGTATATCCTAGATTTGCATCAAAATACATCCTGCCATCGTGAGTGAAGTATATCTGACCTTCTGTGCCAAGCATATCAATATTGAAATACGCTGTTATGCCGTTTGAAACATACCACTCATCATCTTCAGTGGTGGAAAAATCAATTGGTGTTTCCCCCTCAGAGGTTTCCGATCCGTCATCAACAGGCTCGGCAGTGAAAACGCCGTTTTCGTCCTTGAGCAGGTCAAGAAGTCCTGCAATGTCAACATCAGAATATGTTCTCAGCTTGCCCAGTCCAATATCATTATATACTGTCCTGATCTTTGCGGTCTTGCAAAGGTTCATATTCTTCACTATAGCGTCAAAATCAGACGGCGTATCGTTGAACACCCCATACCACGCCAAAGTGCCGTCATCAAATTTTACTGCCAGATAAAAACTTGATGACAAATCTTTTATTGAATAAATATCCGCTTTTGTTGTTTCCTTTTTGTTTGTTTCATAATTTGTTGTTTCAAGGGTCTGGGCTGTAAGCTTTTCATCAAGATAGCTTTCATCTATAACGCCCATTGAGCTGTACTTCACGCCGTTATATTCCACAAAATCATACTTTGCACCCATAGACAGATACTCCCACGGCGTCACCAACCCGATCTCCGTTGTTGCAAGATCAGTTCCATCATCATCGGCATAGTCCTGTGCCTGCTCATTTCCCGATGCCGAACTTACTTTTATCTCTCTGTCCGACCTGCCTGCAAACATCATAACACCCGTCGCTGCAGCGAAAACACCGCAGGCTGCAACTGCCGCCCACTTTGTCCATATGGTTTTTATCTTTATGCCGCTGCCGCTCTGTCTGCATTCTTCAATGTAATGCTCGTCAGCATTTTCCAAAGCCTTGAAAATATCCTCTCCTGTTGTTTTCATAAAAGAACTCCCTCCTTTTCAAGCAAAGCCTTTAACTTATTTCTGCTTCTGAAAAGGCTCGCCTTAACTGTGTTCAGGTTCATAGCATACTTTTTTGATATCTCTTTTATAGGCGTTGCAAACCAATATCGCTGGAGAAATATATTTCTGTCTCTCTCCTGCAACTCGCCAAGAAATTCGTTTATAAGCCCCTCAAGATGTCTGCCGTCGCAAAGACTCTCGGTGGTGTCATTGTCAGGTATGCACTCGTCAAGCTCCTCCAGGACCGCCGCTATCTCACCTTTTCCACGCTTTGCGGCCTTTGACGCACGATATCTGTCAAATGCGATATTTCTTGTTATCCGCCCAAAAAATGCCGACAGCATTCTGGGTTTCTGTGGCGGAATGGAGTTCCATGCCCTGAGCCAAGTTTCGTTCACGCACTCCTCCGTGTCCTCCCTGACTCCAAGAATATTGTAGCCCACAGAATAACAGTATCCGCCGTATTTTATATCCGATTGTGAGATAGCCTGCTGATCTCTGTTTTCATAAAGCTCGATTATCTTGCTGTCCTCCATTTTCCGCCCCCCTATACAATATACTTCATTGAAAGTCCTTTCACCTATAATGACGAGATATCCGCCGAAAGGTTTTATGAAAACGCAAAATAATTATAACATAAGATAAAAAATTTTGCAACACAAAAACGACGTCCCACATCACTATGGAAACGCCGTTTATATGAAGAATGATTTTATGACAACTCGTTAAGAAGATCCATGTACAATTCGTTGTAGTCTGTTCTGTTGTCTTTCAGGAAAGCGATAGCCGCACGAGGGTGGCGGTTGAGCGCACCTGTGAGCATATAAGGCACGTCATAGCCCCACTGTGAACCCTTTGCCCTCTCCTCAGCAACGTACTTTTCAACAAATTTCAGTGTAGGAGTAAGCTTGTAGTTAGGGTTTCTCAGGAAGCTGAGCATCTGCTCCATGAAGCAGTTTCCTGCACCTCTGCCCATTCCGCTCATTGTAGCGTCCGCAAAGCTTGCGCCGTGAGAAATGCTCTCGATAGTGTTTGCAAAAGCGAGCTGTTGGTTGTTGTGCATATGAACGCCCACCTTTTTGCCACTAGCCTCAGCCACCTCGCAATACTGCGCAGTAAGTCTTCTCACCTGCTCAGGGAAAAGTGAGCCGTAGCTGTCAACAAGATAGATAACGTCAACAGGGCTTTTTGCCACAAGGTCAAGAGCCTGTGCGATATCGTCCTCACGGCTCGCAGAAACAGCCATGATGTTGATAGTAGTTTCATAGCCCATATCGTGGCAGTAGTTTATCATCTCCAGCGCACCAGGCATCTGATGAGTATACGTTGCGATCCTTATCATGTCGATAACGCTCTCGCTCTTTGGCAGGATATCCTTCTTGAAGTCACATCTGCCAACATCAGCCATAACAGAAAGCTTCAGCGGGCTGTCATTCTCGCCAACGATAGCTCTGATATCCTCCTCGTCGCAGAACTTCCACTTGCCAAACCCCTTGACGTCAAAAAGCTCCTCGGAAGCCTTGTAACCGAACTCCATGTATTCAACGCCTGATTTTATGTTAGTTTTATAGAGTTCTTTTACAAACTCGTCTGAAAATCCAAAATTATTTACAAGTCCTCCGTCACGGATAGTTGCGTCCAGAAGCTTTATATCAGGACGATATGACATAAGGTCACCTTTCTGATTTATTGTCTTTGCCTGATTTGCCATTGTGATTACTTCCTTTCCAAAAGCAGACCCTTACCATGTCTGTATAAGTTCATCGCTTTAAAGATTTTATGCTTTTAAGCTTTTATGTATTAAAGTATAGCACTATTTTTCATCCCTGTCAATAGTCCCAAAGCCCTTTAAACACATTTTTTACATTTTAATAATATTTCTCTCCCCAAAGCCTGAACTTTTGTACATTTCCAACTATCAAAACGACGCAGTATTGTGATAAGTACTGAAAAATATCCACGCTCCTTGACAAATCAGACTTATAGTTGTATACTCTAAGTGTACTACAACAGATAATACAGTTAGTACAGCAGAACAAATGAAACGAAACAACAAAATCGAAAGGAGGTATTCAAGGTGATAACGCTTGATCTTACAGGAAGAGCACCTATCTACGAACAGATATGCAGCCAGTTCTCAAGCCTTATATCAAAAGGCGTGCTGAAAGAAAACGATAAGCTGCCAAGCTCAAGAATGTTGGCAAAGGAACTGGGTCTGAATCCAAACACAGTCGCCAAAGCCTATAGCAGACTTGAGCATGACGAAATAATCTATTCCGTGGCAGGAAAAGGCTGCTTTGTGGCAAAGCAGAAAGGCTCTATAGAGAAAAAATTACTGGAGGAATTTAAGCTCCATGCCGCCGCCGCAATGCAGGCAGGCATAAGCCTTGGATCGCTTACCTCCGTCCTTGAAGAACTGGCGGAGGAACAGAAAGAAAGGAGTGACAAAGAATGATAGAAATAAAAGACCTGTCACTTACATTCAAAAACGCAGACGAAGATCACGAGGCACTGAAAGCCGTCACCCTGGATATCCCCGAGGGCTGCATATACGGCTTTGTAGGCTCGAACGGAGCAGGCAAATCCACCCTGCTGCGTGTTATAAGCGGGATCTACCGCCCCGACAGCGGCAGCGTCACCATTAACAAAACAGAGGTCTATGACCGGCCGCAGGCTAAAGAGAACATCTTCTTTGTGAGCGACGAAACGGTGCAGTTTTCAAGACTGACAGTGAATGACCTGAAAAGCTTTTACCAAAGCAGCTACCCGACCTTTGACGACAAGGTGTTCGATGACCTTATCTCAAAACTTGACCTGCCACGGAAGAAACCGCTGTCCCAGTTTTCAAAGGGCATGAAAAGACAGGCTATCGTTGCGGCTGCACTTGCCTGCCGAACAAAGTATATCCTCCTTGACGAGGCTTTTGACGGCCTTGACCCTGCCATGCGAAAGCTTATCCGCACAATGATAGTTGACGATATTTTCGACCGTGGTGCGACCCTTGTGGTGTCCTCCCACAATATCACCGAGATAGGCGAGCTTTGCGACAAAGCAATGCTCCTGCACAAAGGCGAAGTCATTTTTGCCAAGGATATCGATGATGTAAGAGAGGGCTTTGAAAAGGTGCAGATAGCCTTGCCTGAGGGCGAGCTTGACCGCTCCGCCATAGAAAACGCAGGCGTCGAAGTGCTCAGTTTCAGAAACCTCGGAAGAGTTTCCACCGTGGTGGCAAAGGGCGAAAAAGCGGATATCACCGCAAAGCTTTCTGCTCTCTCACCTGCCGTTCTGGAGCTTGTCCCCCTCACCCTCGAGGAGATCTTCATATACGAAATGGAGGTGCATGGATATGCAAACAGCGAAGAATAGGATAATTGCCGCATCAAGCCGTGATTTCAAGGTAAACAAGCTGCTTTTTGTCATCACAAACCTTGTGCTGTTCATAAACTTCATCATGCAGATGTCGATGCGAAAGTTCATCACCTACTATAGCGAAAGCGTGACGAACAGTTACACAGGCTATGGTCTTGCCCAGGCAGGCTCTGTGGCGATAGCGTTGTGTGCAGTGTTCACAGTTTTTACCCTTTTCCATGAGCTTTACAGCAAGCCCCACGCAGACCTTGCGTATTCTCTCCCAGCCAGTGCAAAAGAACGCTTCTTCTCAAAGCTCCTCACCCTGCTGAAACTGCATATCCTGCCGGTCATATTCTGGAACATCATTCAGTTTATTGCCATATTCCTCACAACGGATATCACCTTGTACATGGTAGCAAGATATTCCGCAGTGCTGATGTTCACACAGCTTTCCACAAGCCTATTTGTGATACTTGCAGTGCTTTTGTGCATGATATGCTGTGGCAGATTGGCGGAGATGATATACACAGCCGTGATAATAATAGCCTGCGAAGCGGCTCTCCCTGCTTGCATATACTATTCCACAATTAGTCCATTTACAGTACAGTACCCATACGATATTGAAAATTTCGTTACCTATTGTCCTGCATGGAGCGCATTCCCTGCCCACCTTATGGAATTTGGATACTCCACAAAAGTTCTGCTTCTTCTCATTGGAAGCACAATTTTCTCGGCACTGCTTATCACGCCTTTGTATTTCCTCTACAAAAAGCGTGACGGCAAGGATACGGGCAAGCCGTTCGTATTCAGTGCCTATCGTGAAATTATCCTTATCCTAGCCGTAGTCACTGTAACGACCTACGTCCTCTCCGACACAAGCAACCTGATACTTATTCCAGCACTTCTCTTGGGCTATCTCCTTGTGAGAATACTATCATCAAACAGCAAGCTTACAATAATCCACTTTGTGAAATGGGTAGGCATTTTCGCAGTGTATATGGTAATCATTTTCGGAGTGAACATTCTGGCATACTTCTGCAATGGCTTTACAGGCAAGATAGATGGAGCAAAGCTTACTGAATACAATCATGTGTGGGCGTTGAACACAACAACAGATGACATAACAGCTTCCTATATTTCAAGCCACCAAAATCCGCAGGACAAAAACACCCTCACAAAAGACGAGACCATGCAGATAATAGATATCTACAACAGCGCCTTTGACAGCCGCAAAAAGAGTATCAGCGACTATATACACCACTTTAAAAGAACACAGAACCAAGTAAATATAGTAAGCATAATAATAAGGACTTACGATACAGACGATATATATAACAACGATGATATCGACTATATCGACTTTGATTTCAACGTATCAAAAGCCGAGGCGGATAAAGTCACCGAGAAACTTAAAGCCCTGAGCT
This sequence comes from Ruminococcus sp. AM43-6, assembly GCF_003461785.1. Classification (NCBI taxonomy): domain Bacteria; kingdom Bacillati; phylum Bacillota; class Clostridia; order Eubacteriales; family Oscillospiraceae; genus Ruminococcus; species Ruminococcus sp. AM43-6. Next base: position 19,789 of record NZ_QTXU01000010.1, on the reverse strand, counting down.
TTATCGCACCCGAACAGATACATGGACAGAAAAGCTACAATTATTAAGCCTGCTTTTTGCACAAAACAACCCCCTCCGAGCCAAGCTCCGAGGGGGTAAACTTTTCTATTAATCCATGACCGCATTAGCAAGCATAAGCTTGATACGGTTCTCCTGATTGACCTTTGTCGCACCCGGGTCATAGTCGATTGCAACTATATTAGCGTCCGGATAAGCCTGCTTGATAGTTCTTGACATACCCTTTGCAACAATATGGTTAGGCAGACAGCCGAATGGCTGAGTGCAGATTATGTTCTTTGTGCCTGTTTCTGCAAGAGCCGCCATTTCGGCAGTGATGAGCCAGCCCTCGCCCATTTTTACGCCCTGACTGATGTACTTGTCAGCACACTTTCTAAGGTGCTCAAAATCATGAGGCGGCTGGAAAATGCCCTGCTCGTTGATGACCTTTATCTGCTGCTTCTGGAACTTGTAAAGCACATCATAACCAATGCCGTACATAAGAGTGCGGCTGGTTTTCTTGTCATAAAGCTTCTCGTCATTGATAGCGTCCGACGCACAGTAAAGCACGAAGTCCAACAGTCCTGGCACGTTAGGCTCACAGCCCTCAGACAGCAGGAAGTCGTTAAGGTGATTGTTCGCAAGAGGTGAATACTTAACGTATATCTCTCCCACGATACCCACCTTAGGCTTCTTCTCCTTTGTCCTTGGAAGCGCCGCAAAATCTTTCAGCATAGCGTTGTAAATGCTCTTTGTGTGCATATATCTGCTCGGGGTAGCAAACAGCTTCCCAAGTCTGTGCTGCCACCTTGCCAAAAGCTCGTCCGTAGAATTTTTCTCTATCTCGTAAGGCTTGCACTGATTGTACAAAAGCATGAGCATATCGCCGTAAAGCACAGCATAAATAAGCTTCATTGCAATTGCAGGGGTGATATCTATGGAGGCGTCCTTTTCAAGTCCGCTGAAATTCAGCGACAGAACAGGCACTTCAGGGAACTGCGTTGACAGCGCCTTTCTTATAAGGTGGATATAGTTTGAAGCACGACAGCCGCCGCCCGTCTGTGACATAAGCAGAGCCGTGTGTTCAAGGTCGTACTTGCCGCTTTTGAGTGCGTCCATAAACTGTCCGATAACAAGAAGTGCAGGATAGCAAGCGTCATTATGTGTGTTTTTAAGTCCCTCGTCTATAACGTTTCGTGAGCAGTTTTGCAAAAGCTCCATGTTATAGCCGTATTTTTTGTATATCGCCATGATAAGCTTGAAGTGTATAGGAAGCATATCAGGTATAAGTATAGTGTATTCCTCACGTCTTGACTTGTCAAAATAAGACCTTTTTACTCTGTCCGAGCCTGCGTGTTTTATCTCCTTTTCAGCCATTACATTGCCTCCTTGTCCATTTTCTTCTCAGCATTTGCGCTGGCTTCTTTTTCCTCCAGTGCCGCCGCCAAAGACCTGAGTCTTATCTTAGCCGCACCGAGATTCGTTATCTCGTCTATCTTTAGCTGAGTGTAAAGCTTGCCCTTTTCTTCAAGTATAGCTCTTACCTCGTCTGTTGTAACAGCGTCGATACCACAGCCGAAGGATACAAGCTGAACGAGCTGCATATCATCATTCTCGCATACATACTCTGCCGCTCTGTAAAGCCTTGAATGATAAGTCCACTGATTGAGTACGTCAAGTGCGGGTGTATCCACTTTCATCGCCACGCTGTCCTCGGTAATAACAGCAAAGCCAAGAGAAGCGATAAGTTTATGTATTCCGTGGTTTATCTCAGGGTCGATGTGGTAAGGTCTGCCTGCCAGAACGATTATTTTCTGACCCTTTGCCCTTGCCTCAGCGATTATCTCCTGCGCCTTAGCCTCGATATCCCTATGGTATCTCACCTGCTCAGAATAAGCCTTGTTAAGCACTCCAAGCACCTGCTTTGCAGTGATGTTATACTTTGAAAGCGCTCTTGCCATTGCCTTTGCAACGTGCTTTTTGATGTTTATATCAAGATAAGGCATGATGAAATTATCATCATTCAGCTTGTCATTGTTAGCCTTTAGAAGCTCAGGATAATAAGCAACAACAGGACAGTTATAGTGATTGTCCGACTGACCCTCGTCAGCATTGTAGCTCATGCAAGGATAGAATATAAAGTCCACGCCCTTTTCAAGCAGGCTCTCTATATGTCCGTGACAAAGCTTTGCAGGATAACATACCGTATCAGACGGGATAGTCTGCTGACCCTTATAATATGTATCTCTCGTTGACTCCTCAGACAGCACCACCTCAAAGCCAAGGCTTGTGAGCAGTGTTGAGAAAAACGGCATAAGGTCATAATAAGACAGCGCAAGTGGCAGACCTACCTTTGCAATAGGCTTTGCAGGCTTGTTGTCAGCATAAGAGAGTATCTTGTTATACTTATACTCTATCATGTTTTCCGTTCTGTCGGTTATCTTTATGCCTGCACCCTTTTCACAGCGGTTTCCGGAAGTAAATCTTCTGCCGTCATTAAATCTTATTATAGTAAGGTTACAGTGTGCACCACAGCCACCGCACTGAACGGCTCTTGAATTGTAAGCAAATTCTTCAAGCTGTGCCTTTGTAAGAACGCCTGACTTGCCGTCCCTGCCCTGAGATTTTTCTTTTGCGAAAAGCGCACAGCCGAACGCACCCATAAGTCCCGCAATGGCAGGTCTTATAACGTTTCTGCCAAGCTCCATTTCAAATGACCTGAGCACAGCGTCGTTAAGGAACGTTCCGCCCTGAACGACTATATTCTTGCCAAGCTCGTCAATAGACTTTGCTCTTATTACCTTGTAAACTGCGTTCTTGATGATAGACGAAGAAAGTCCTGCAGAGATATCCTCAACGGAAGCTCCGTCCTTTTGCGCCTGCTTTACAGATGAGTTCATGAACACTGTACATCTCGAACCAAGCTCCACAGGTGCTTTTGCAAACAGACCGAGCCTTGCAAACTCCGCAATGTCATATCCCATTGCACCTGCAAAAGTCTGAATGAACGAGCCACAGCCTGATGAACAAGCCTCGTTGAGCATAATGCTGTCGATAGCGTTGTTTTTTATCTTAAAGCACTTTATATCCTGTCCGCCGATGTCGATGATAAAATCAACGTCGGGACAGAAATAAGCCGCCGCCTTATAGTGCGCAACAGTTTCAACTATACCATAGTCAACGCCCAGACCTGCCTTTATAAGATCCTCACCGTAGCCTGTTACCGCAGAAGCTTTTATGTTAAGCTCAGGGGTAGCAAGGCTGTAGATCTCCTCAAGCTTTGAAGCGATTATATCCAGCGGCTGACCCTTGTTTGAGCAGTAGTGCTGATAAAGAAGCTTTCCGTCAGGTGTGATAAGCACAAGCTTTGTGGTTGTCGAGCCTGCGTCTATGCCAAGATAAGCGTCGCCCCTGTAAGTTCTGATGTCTTCATATTTAAGATCAGACTTCTTGTGTCTTTCCACGAAAGCATTATATTCCTCACGGCTTGCAAACAGTGGCTTGCCTACCACGATATTGTCAGTAGCCTTTGCGTTCACTATCTTGTCGATAGCCTCATCTATAGTCATTTCCTCCGCCAGCGTGTCAGCATGAAGTGCCGCACCGAAAGCCATATAGCATGAAGAATTTTCAGGAAGTATAGCGTGTTCCTCGTCAAGGTTCAGAGTAGTCCTGAAAGCCTTTCTCAGTGCACTGAGATATGTAAGCGGACCGCCAAGGAAAAGCACCTGACCGCCGATCTTTCTGCCCTGTGCCAGACCCGAAACTGTCTGGTCAACAACAGCCTGAAAGATAGACGCAGATATGTCCTCTTTTCTCGCGCCCTGATTAAGAAGCGGCTGAATATCAGACTTTGCGAAAACACCACATCTTGAAGCGATAGGATAAGTCTTTTCAGCCTTAAGAGCAAGGTCGTTCATCTCGTCAGGGGTAACGCCTAAAAGTCCTGCCATCTGGTCGATAAAAGCACCTGTGCCACCTGCGCAGGAGCCGTTCATACGCTGTTCAACGCCCCCTGTGAGGAAGATTATCTTAGCGTCCTCACCGCCAAGCTCAACCACAACGTCAGCCTTTGGATACTTCTTGTTTACAGCGATAAAAGCAGAAAAGACCTCCTGCACGAAAGAGATACCGCTTGCCTCAGCGATGCCAAGACCTGCCGAGCCTGTTATGGCTATCCTGAACTTGTCCTCAGGATAAAGCTCTCTGATAGCACGCAGCTGCTCAGCCACCGTTTCCCTTACCTTTGAAAAATGTCTTTCATATTTGTTATAAATAAACTCGCCATCGTCAAGAATTACCGTCTTGACCGTGGTCGAACCTACGTCTATGCCTAAATCATAAATCTTGCCCATAGTAAAAACCTCACTGATTCTCGTTTGTACACTCTTAGTTATTATATCACACTTTTTCGCAAATTACAAGCTTTTTATATTAACAAATATGTATCTGAAAACTACCTATAAAGCTAAAACGGGCGAACACTGTTCGCCCCTACAATGCAACTATTACAATGTATGGCAAAATGCGTTCGCCCGTAAATATTCATTTTTTATCTATGCTTATTCCTGCTCTAAAAGGCAATCAGTAAGATTAAGTTCATAGAGATTGTTGTAGGTAGGCTGCTGAACAGGCTCACCTGCAAGTCTGTAGAACTGCTCTGAGCCGTACTTCTTGATGAAGTTTGTGGTGTGGCAATTTATTTTCAGCTCCTCGATAAACTTCTTCATAACATTGCTGTCAGCGCCATAAGCATTCTCAAGAAAGTCAAAAGCGTATTTCAGACCATTCATAGACTGCTGTGTAACGTTGTTTGCGCCATGGAGCAGATTGTTGAAGGAGTTCTGCAAAATAACAGTACAGCGGTTTTTGTTATCTCTTCCCTCGTTCGTACACTTATCAAGATAAGCTTCCAGATTGTGGAGTATCCAGTGCTGGATCTTCTTGTTAGACGGCGAGATGTTTCTTGCTCTTACCGCCTTGTCAAGGCTCTTGTTGCAGTCCATGATGTGTTCACTGATTATCTGACGGCATGAAAGACCATTGTTTATCTTCACAAGAATATCTTCCATTCTTGGGTGGATAAGTCTTATCATCTTCTCCATTTGGATACAGCTTCTCATTGTGTATGTGATGCCGTCCATAAGCAGATTCATAAGAGCCACAGCTTCCTCAGTGCCTGCCGCTCTTGCGTCAGCAATGTTCTGAGCAGTTATGCCGCCCTCGAGGATAGCGTCAACGTCATATTTCTCACGATAGTAGTTGAATCTGTCATAATATTCAGCAAAGCCCTTTGAGAACTCTGGGTTCTGTACATACTGAGCAGCCAGAGCGTGGTCAACAAGGATACCGCTCTCCTCATAAAGCTGCATCATTTCAGAAAGGTCCTCCCAGCCACGGGCAGTAACAAAGCGGTAGTTGTTCTTATCGCTTGCGTCCACCATATAATAATGGTCAGGGTGAAGCTCAAGATATGATATGATAGCAGGGTGAACGCCTGCATAGTAAGCATATTCTTTCCAAACGCCGAAATCAGGCTGACACTCGACCCTCTTAACACGGTCGAGAGTAACGATATCGAACTCAGAAACAGACTTGTTGAACTCAGGCGGGTTACCTGCTGTAACAACTACCCAACCTGCAGGAACCTGATGAAGTCCGAAAACCTTATACTGCAAGAACTGGAGCATTGCAGGAGCAAGGGACTCGGAAACGCAGTTTATCTCATCGAGGAAGAGAATACCCTCTTTGATGCCAGTGGCTTCGATAGTGTCATAAAGAGTAGCCACGATCTCACTCATCGTGTACTCGGATATCTGCACGTCAGCACCGGTGTAGTTTCTATGTACAATAACAGGCAGACCGAGGGCAGACTCTCTTGTGTGGTGGGACATCGAGTAGGTAACAAGGTTTACGCCAGTTTCCTGAGCTATCTGCTCCATGATAGCGGTCTTACCGATACCAGGTGCGCCAAGCAGGAACACAGGTCTCTGATGTTCTATGCTGATTCGGTAATCGCCAAATTCGTCTTTAATGAGATAGGCTTGTATTGCATTAAGTATCTGTTGTTTTGCGTCTTTAATATTCATAGTCATTTCTCCTCAGTGCAGTCTGAAGCTGTGAACAAAAAGCACTGCACAATTAAATAATCTTACCATTTTATTATAGACTATCTCCAAATTAAAGTCAATAGTCATCACAAGTTTTGTCAGCTTACACAAACAATTGAAAATATTTTAGTTATTCTGTATCAAAGTCATAAAATTTAACTGTTAAAATATTGATATCAGAACAGAATTTTCAACAGACTTTTAAGTTTTTTTCAAACGTTTTCGCCCATGCCCCAGCCGACCTCATAACCTCACTGCTCACTTGGTTTTGACATCTCCCAAACAATGTGCTATAATAATAAGGTATAAAATTTTTCTCTCGGAGGTCTGATCTATGCTTTATGAAATAAAAAATGATAAACTATCTATCTCAGCCGACACTTTCGGTGCTGAGCTTCACTCTATCAAAATGAACGGCAAAGAATATCTCTGGCAATGTGGTGACGCTTGGAAACGCTACGCTCCTATTCTCTTCCCGTTCATCTGTTCCCCTAAAGACCGCACCTACAAGGCAGGCGGTCAGGAATATCACATGGCTGCAAACCACGGCTTCGCCCGTGACAGCGAATTTACATACGCTGGCAGCACAAAAAATTCACTGAGCTTTACCCTCAAAGACAATGACGTGACACTTGCTCAATACCCATATCACTTCGAGCTTGAAGTCACCTACTCCATAAAAGGTTCAAAAGTCACCGTCACAAACACAGTAAAAAACACTGATGAAAAGGCTATGTACTTCTATCTCGGCGGTCACCCTGCTTTTATCTGCGATATTCAAGGTGGCAAATGCACAGTTGAGTACGAGAAAAACGAGCATATCGTTCAGCCTATCCCAAACGGCGAGAGGACTATCCTTGACGGTGAAAAGACTATCACTCTCACAAGAGAGCTTTTCGACTATGACGTTATCATGAAAGACCACCCTGCTTCAAAGGCTGTCACCCTGAAAAAGTCTGACGGCGGTTTCGTAAAGCTGTCATTCCCACACTCTGACTGCATTGCCGTATGGACTTCCACAGGCAACCCTGACGCTCAGTTTATCTGCCTTGAGCCTTGGACTAGCGTGCCTGTTTACGAGGACGACGCTTTTGAGGATATCGAAAACAAGCCTCACGCTATCAAGCTTGCACCTGAAGCTGTTTACACCTACAGCTACACCGTGGAGGTGGGCTGATGAGAGCGGTAATACAGAGGGTCACAAGTGCAAAAGTTGAGGTCGAGGGCAAGGTCACAGGCGAGATAGGAAAGGGCTTTCTGATACTTTTCGGAGTAGGTCAGGAGGACACTGAGGCTGACTGCGACAAGCTTGCAGACAAGATATCAAAGCTTCGCATTTTCGCTGACGAGAACGACAAGACAAATCTTTCTATAAATGATGTTGGCGGAGATATTCTTTGCGTTTCACAGTTCACCCTTTATGCAGATTGTCACCACGGCAACCGCCCGTCATTTATCTATGCAGGCAAGCCTGATGAAGCCAACAGACTTTATGAATACTTCTGCAAGGTCTGTAACGATAAAATTTCGGGTAAGGTAGAAAAGGGCGTTTTCGGTGCAGACATGAAAGTTTCACTGCTCAATGACGGTCCTTTCACTATCATTCTTGAATGCAGAAACGGAGAGATAATCCCATGAACATACAGATATTCGGCAAGTCAAAATCCTTTGACACAAAAAAGGCTGAGCGTTATTTCAAAGAGCGTGGAATAAAGTTCCAATCTGTTGACCTGCCTACAAAGGGTCTTAGCAAGGGCGAACTTAACTCAGTGCTTGCGGCTGTTGGGGATATTGACAAGCTTATCGACCCAAAGGCAAAGGGAGAGCAGGCAATGCTCATAAAATATCTTGGAAGCACCGAGGAAAAGATAGAAAAGCTTCTTGACTATCCCGAGCTTTTTGCCGCACCTATCGTAAGAAACGGCAAGAAAGCCACAGTAGGCTTCTGCCCCGAGGTGTGGAAAAGCTGGGAATAGCCCTAGATGAAAATACTGTGAAAATTGCCGATATTCGTTGAAAGAGGCTTGAATTTGTGGTATAATACCATATGGAAAAGTATTTTCAGAAAGAGATGTTTTAAATGGTAATTGATTTTCACGTTCATGCCTTTAATCCAAAGGTAGCGGAAAAGGCTGTTGAAAAGCTTCAGGCTCAAAGCGGCATAACCCCTTTCACAAGAGGCACTGCAGAGGAAACCATACAGCGTTTTGACGAATGGGGCATTGACAAGGGCGTGCTGCTGTCAGTGGCGACAAAGCCTGCTCAGCAGAGAGTTATAAACGATTGGTGTGCCCAACAGGACGGCGGAAGATTTATAAGCTTCGGTGGAATACACCCTGACGCTGAGGACTATGAGCAGGAGATAGCCCACATAAAGGAGCTTGGACTTCACGGCATAAAGCTTCACCCTGATTATCAGGGCTTTATGATAGATGATGAGCGCATGGACAAGATATATGACGCCATTGAGAAAGCTGACCTGCCTGTTATTTTCCATTCGGGCTATGACTGCGTTTCCCCTGACCTTATCCACTCCACACCTGAGAGGGCGCTGAACATGATAAAAAAGCACCCTAAGCTCAAGGTCATTCTTGCACATCTTGGTGCAAACATGATGTGGGAGCAGGTGCGTGACGTTTTGGCAGGAGTTGACGGTGAAGTTTATTTTGACACCGCTTTCACAAGTATGTGTCCTGACGAGCTTATGCAGGCTATCGTTGAAAAGCATGGGGCTGACAGGATACTTTTTGCAAGCGACTGCCCTTGGGACAGTTCCTACCTTATAAAAGAAAAGATACTGCGCTTGAACATTTCCGAGGATAACAAAGATAAAATTCTCGGCGGCAACGCAGAAAGACTTCTTGGCTTAAAATAAAATTGTGTAAATTCTGAAAAGAGGATATAAAAAATGAGATCAAAACTGCTTGCGGCTGTGCTGGCTTGTTCTGCGGTTTTCGGGCTTGCGTCATGTGGGGCAATGCTTCCAGAAAGCTCCTCCGAAACGGAGACCACCACGGGTACTGCCGCCCAGAGAGTTATAGAGACCACAAAGACCGCCACAATGGGCGACGATTATGATGAGGACGATGAGGATTACGAGGGCTACACCACCACCACTTCTGTGACGGCAGGTACACTTGAAAACCCCGACGTGAGCATTGACGAGGGCTACGACCCTGACATAATCGCAACGGCAACAAAGAGAACGACCACCACGACCACAACCACTGCCGCTGAAACAAAGGCGACTAAAAAGACCACCACCACAAAGTTCAAAAAGGACGCACTTTTCCCTTTGGGCGATGATGTGAAATACCCTGATTCTATCCCATTTCTTGTAAAGTCAGACACCTCTTATCTTAATCTCAGATACGGTCCGTCAAAGAAATATGACGTGATAGAAAAGATACCTGACGGCAAGACTATAAACGGCTATGGCGAGAGAACAGACGGTGACGGAAACATATGGGTATATGTAAAATATAACAATAAAAGCGGCTGGGTAATGAAAGAGCTTCTCAGCGGCACTGAATAAACGGAGGACAAATAATGGACAGCTTCAAGGAACAGATAGTTCGCAAGATCCCCACAAAGAACGATAAGATACAGAAAATTTTCATCATGATAGCAAGTGTGGCACTTGCCGCACTGTGCTTTATCTTCCCTTTCGGCACGCAGTTTTCTGTAATAGGCATTTTTCTTGCCGCCGCCGCACTTTATGGCGGTTATTATCTTACAACAAAACTCGATGTGGAGTATGAATACATTTTCACAAACGGAGAAATAGACGTTGACAAGATAACGGCTCAGCGTTCAAGAAAGCGCCTTATCACATTCCGTTGCGGCAGTGCGACAGATTTCGGCATTGCTGACGAGAATTTCTCTGTGCCAGAGGGCGCAACACAGGTCCTTGCCTGCGCTTGTGACGATAGCCTTACAGACTACTACATAACATTCAACCACAAAAATCTCGGGCTTACAACTGTTATCTTCACACCTGATGACGATATGCTGGCACTTATAAAGCCTGTGCTTCCGAGAACACTGAGGAAATAAAAATGAGAATATTTGTCGGAACTGATCTTATTGAGATCGAACGCATAAAAAAAAGCTGTCAGAGCCGACGTTTCTGTGAAAGGGTTTACTCCGAAAAGGAGCTGACCCTTTTTTCACAGAAGAAAAACCCATACGAATCCATGGCGGCGAATTGGGCGGCTAAGGAAAGCTTCGCAAAGGCTTTAGGCACTGGGGTGGAGGGCTTCGCCTTGAACGAGGTGTCATGCTTGCGTGACGAGCTTGGTTGTCCTTATCTGGAGCTTACAGGGAATGCGCTTTTGGCGGCTGAAAAGAGGGGGCTGACCTTTGCGGTGTCACTTTCTCACATCAAGGATATCGCTTCGGCAGTGGTGATAGCTTATGAAAAGGAGGATAAAAATGGATAGGATATTGACAGTGGAGCAAATGACATTTTGCGAGCATGAGGCTGAAAAATATGGCGTGAGCCTTGCTCAGCTCATGGACAATGCGGCGGCACAGCTTGCGGAGGTCATTGCGAGCAACTCGTCTGCGTCATCAAAGATAGTGCTTCTTATTGGCAAGGGAAACAATGGCGGTGACGGACTTGTGGCGGCAAATTTACTTGCGGAACAAGGCCTCAAGCCTGCAGTGGTCCTATGCTGCGGTGAGCCTGACACTGACCTCTCCTCGGCGGCGTTTGCTAGGCTTGATAAGAGCGTAGAGGTGCTGAAAGCTGAAAATGCGCTGGATTTTATCGAGGGTGCAGACGTGCTTGTGGACTGCATTTTCGGAACGGGTTTTCATGGCAGTTTGCGTGAAAATATCCTGCCAGTGTTCAGAGCTTGTGAAAAATGTGAAGGCATGAAGATAGCCTGCGACCTGCCGTCGGGAGTCAATGCACGAAACGGTCAGGCTGACAAGCTGTCGTTCAAGGCTGACGTGACAGTGACCTTTCATCGTGGCAAGCTGGGTCTTTATTTACAGCCTGCGGTGGACTTTTGCGGTGAAATTCTGGTAAAAGATATTGGTATTGACGAGCGTTGCGAGAATACCTTATACCCTGTTATAACGCCTTTTGACGTGGTAAAAGCAAGGGCGGCACTGCCTTTTAGACCTGCTGACGGACACAAGGGGACGTTCGGCAAGGTGGTGAGCGTGGCAGGCTCGGAGAGCTATATAGGTGCGGCAGGGCTTTCAGCAATGGCGGCAATGCGAACAGGCGTGGGGCTTTTTGAGCTTTGCACTGCAAAAAGCGTAGTCAACTCCCTGTCGGCTGGTATGTATGAATGTACATACTCGGCAATGAAAACCGACAAGGACGGCTTTATGGTGGCTGAAAATGCGGAGACGATACTGAAAAAGTGTGAAAAGGCAAGCTGTTTGCTGATAGGCTGTGGGCTTGGTCATACGGCTCAGACAGAGAAGCTTGTGGCGGAGCTTATTGAAAAAGCGGAGGTACCCATAGTTTTGGACGCTGACGGAATAAATTCACTTTGTCCGAATATAGATGTACTGTTGAAGAAGAAAAGTACAGTTATCCTCACCCCTCACCCTGCGGAGCTTGCAAGGCTTTGTGGCGTGACTGTGGGCGAGGTCATGTCGGACAGACTTGGGTTTGCATATAGGCTGTCGGAAAAATATGGAGTGACGATGCTTGCGAAGTCAGCTGACACCTTTGCGGTGGGCTGTGGAAAAGTTTATCTTTGCACCGAAGGCACAACTGCTCTTGCAAAGGGTGGCTCAGGGGATATGCTTGCAGGCATTGTTTCATCCTATGTAGCTCAGGGGTGCAACGCTCTCGATGCGGCGGCACTTGGGTCGTTCACACTTGGCTCGACGGCACTACTTGCAGGATACAAAAAATCTGAGCGTGGAATCATTGCAAGAGATGTTATTGACGCTTTGCCACGATTTTTGTATGACCTTGAAAATGCCGACTAGGCTGTACTAAAAACAAAGACCTTCTTCTTATGAAGAGGGTCTTTTTTAATGGAGGGCAAAATGAAAAGAACAAAGGCATTTTTTCTAACGATTTTGGCGGTAATGGGCTTATGCTCATGTGGTGAAAGCAGCGAAGTCAAACCCGTAAAGCTGGCAGAGGATTACAAGACCCCGGCTGAGTTCACCATTGACGGCACGGAATACGTCGCAAGCTTCACCCGTGGGGGCGCAGATATGTGGGAGTGTGAGATAACTGCGCCAGAAACTGTCAGCGGTATGGTGATAACCTGCTCAGGAGAAAGCGCACGGCTTGAATACAAGGGTTTGACCTACGAAACTGACCGAGGGAACATACCCGAAAGCTCCGCTGTCACAATGACTGCCGCTGTGCTTGACAAGCTTATTTCGCAGAAAGGCGTGACGTATCTCAAAAATGACAAGGGAGAAATCACCGCCACGGGTCAGATAAAAGGGCAGGATTTTTCGGCTAAAATCAATGGCGGAAAGGTAAAAAGCTTGGAGATATCAGGGGAGGTAAGCGTAAAATTCACATAAAAAAAGGTGCAGAGAAAATCTGCACCTTTCTTATGTATGGAAATGAATTATTTACCAAAGTTTGCGCAAGCGATAACGTTACCGTCTTCGTCCTCAAATCTGAGGTCAGCAATGTAGAAATCAGCCTGGTTTGGAATGCCCCATCTCATAAGTGAAACATACTGTGGTTCAGTTGAGTTTACAAATGTAGCACCGTCCTTGATACCAGGTCTCATTGTAAGCTCATAGGAACCCCACTCAGATGTCCACTCAGCCTCGCCGAAGTCATAGAGGTCGTTCCAGCTGTTTTCGCCTTCACCTGTTGTAGGCTGTGTAACGAATGCGCCCATGAAGTTACCAGGAACAAGTGAAGAAACTCCATCGTCACCAGTGAACTCGCCAACTGCCTTTGTAACTACGTCAGCCTTAATTGTGAAGATCTTCTCAAGATCAGCCTCGTGACCCTCAAAGAACTTCTCCATGTGGAACTTGATCTTAGGGATCTTGTAGTTGCCATTATCCTGATCGAGAACCTCGACCTTGAGCATTGGAACACCTGCAAGTTCCTCAATAGAGAGATTTACATGAGACTCATCGTTCTCGTAATCCTTCTCAGCGAAAGGTTCAACGATAGAAGCAACGTCCATATCCTTCTTGAAATATACAGAAGCCTCCTCATAGTTCTTCAGAGTAGCTGGCATTTCGGAAATATCCTTTGCAGCCTCACCCTCAGACTCTGTGCCGGAAGCGGCTGTTGAATCAGCTGTTGACTCAGGAGCGGCTGTTGTTGTAGTAGCCTCTGTTGTTGTAGCAGCTGTAGTTGTTGTAGTAGTTTTTGCCTCAGCCTTTGATGAAGAATCATCAGAGCTGCCGCAAGAAGCGAACATAGCACTTGTAAGTGTAAGTGCAAGAGCGCAAGCTAAAAACTTTTTCATTTTAATAACCTCCGTTTAATCGTCATGCTATACACATAGCCTGACCTATATTTACTTTTGTATTATAACACAATTGTCACATATTTTCAATATACTATTTGCACAATTTAAGCGCATGATTTCATATGTTTTGCACAGAAATCGTTTACAAATTAGTGCAGGTTACACAAACGAACAAAAAAACAGAGCTTCCCGAATGACAGAAAGCTCTGTATAAATTCACTTATTCAAGTGTGTTATCTGTGAGAGATTACTTTCTCTTAGAGATAACGATAGCTGCACCAGCAAGTGCTACGCCAGCGAGTGCAAGACCAGCTGTTGCGCCTGTAGCTGCTACGTTGTCAGAAGCTGCTGCTGAAGAAGTAGCTGCTGTGCTTGTTGTGCCAGCCTTTGAAGATGTAGCTGCTGTTGAAGTAGCTGCTGCAGAAGATGTCTTAGAATCGTCCTTCTTGGAGTCAGTCTTAGAATCTGTGCCTGAAGCTGTTGAATCAGTTTTAGAGCTTGACTCCTCAGCTACTGGCTTCTTCTGAACTTCCTTCTTGTCCTTGTTAGAACCAGCCTCGTAGATAGCATTGCCGTCAGCGCCAAGAACCTTAACGCCTACAACGTCGATGCCCTTGAGGTCAGCTGCCCAGTTGTTGATACCAACTGCTGCATAACCCTTTTCCTCATCGTCAGCTGCGTCAAAGAGAGGTGTATCGCCCTTGTATTCAAGAACGTATGTACCTTCCTCGTCTGTTGTGTAGCAGAGTGTGTCCTTTGGCTTATCATCTTCAACCCAAGAGCCGCCAGCCCAATCCTTAGCGTTCCAGCCGTTCTTTGTGTCGTTGAAGTTGATGGATCCGCCGCCGCCGATCGTGTTCCAGTCGTTGTTGTCAACCTTGATAGTGAAAGATGCACCGTAAACAGCTGTGATATCAGTGATACCGTCCTTAACTACGTTGCCCTCAGACTCATCGCCTCTGAAGAAAATTGCAAAAAGGTCATCCTGTGACTGTCTGCCGATTGCAAGAAGGTCATCGCTTACGTTGAGCTTTGTGCCTGCTGCTGATGCTGGGATCATTGCCATAGAAGCTACGATAGCTGCTGCTGACATACCAGCGAGAATCTTAGAAATTTTCATCGTTAATCTCCTCCATATGAATATAGTTTTATGAATTGTCATTCAATTCTAGTCTTATTATAGCAGACTTTCTCCCTAAAATCAAGGGGTTTTCACGTTTTTTATTCCAAAAAGTGTTGAAATTTCTAACAATATTGTCACACTTCTTTTGTGCATTAATCACAGAAAACGTTATCATTTTTTGCTTTTTACAACAATTGTCAGTCCTATCTGTCATTGAATCTCTGCAAGAACTGCTTTGTTCTTTCGTTCTGGGTCTGACCGAAAACTTCCTCCGGAGTACCCTCCTCCACGATATAACCATCGTCCATAAAAATAACATGGTTTGCCACATCACGGGCGAATGCCATTTCATGGGTGACGATGACCATGGTCATTTTCTCTTTTGCAAGCTCTTTTATTACCTTTAATATCTCTCCTGTAAGTTCAGGGTCAAGTGCGGAGGTCGGCTCGTCAAAGAAAAGTATCTGCGGTTTCAAAGCCAATGCTCTTGCAATAGATACACGCTGCTGCTGACCGCCTGAAAGCTCGCAGGGATAAGACTTGCCTTTAGTCTCAAGTCCCATTTTTTTCAGAAGCTCCTCACAGTTGGCTTTTGCCTCGGCTTTTGGCTGTTTAAGGACATGGAGAGGGGCTTCCATTATATTCTGATTTACAGAAAAGTGAGGAAACAGATTAAAATTCTGGAACACAAGACCTATTTTCAGGCGGATATCCCTGAGGGTCTTAGAGGGCGCATACACCGCCTTGCCATTTTCTGTATGGAACATATTCACACCGTCAACGTTTATCTCTCCGCCGTCTGCTTTTTCAAGCTGGTTTATACAGCGCAGAAGCGTTGATTTACCGCTTCCTGACGGACCTATTATTGCGACTACCTCGCCCACCTCAACATTAAAAGAAATATCTTTGAGCACCCTAAGGCTGTCAAAGCTTTTAGAAATATTTTTCACTTCAAGAATAGCCATATGAGTTCTCCTTATTTATAATAGTCGAATTTCTTTTCTATAACGGCAAATGCCACCGTCACGATAGCGTTGAGTACAAAATAGAATGCGCCTGCGATAAAAAGCGGTGTTATTGAGCTATACAGGTTCATCTGCTGTTTGGCTTTCATTGTTATCTCGGCAAATGCGATGACGTTTGCAAGAGAGGTATCCTTTACAAGGACGATGACCTCATTCGATGTGGCAGGGATAACACGCTTTGTGACCTGGGGCAGGATTATTCTAAAAAATGTCTGCATTTTCGTCATGCCGAGCATTGAAGCCGCTTCATACTGTCCCTTTGGGATAGCCTCGATACCGCCTCTGAATATCTCTGCGAAATACGCCGCATAGTTAAGGACAAATGCCGTAACAAGGGCGATAAACATATAGTTCTCGTTGTTTTTTATATTGGTAAGCACGTCATATACACCGCCTGTTTTGCCCTGCTTTGCAGCACTTGCGATAATAAGCGGCACTGCATAGTAGATAGCGATTATCTGAAGCATGAGCGGTGTGCCACGCATGACAAGTATATATAGATTTGTCAGCCACGAGATAGGCTTGAAGCGGCATTTTTTCAGCATTGTCACAAGCACTCCCACAGGTATGGATAGCACGATGGTCCATGCGAAAAGCTTTAGGGTATTAGGCAGGAACTCCAGCAGGATCTCCGTGACCTTTTTTACTTCCTCAAAAGTCATAAATATTCATTCCTTAACAAAATATTACGATAACACGTCACCGTATCAGCGTATTAATACATTATACTACATATTTTGCGACTTGTCAAACGGAAAGAGTGAGGAGTGAGGAGTGAGGAATGAGGAATGAAGGTATCGCCTGCGGCGATGATTTTTTTATTGCGAACTGCGTTCGCACAATTAACTCACCAACATTCTTATTAACTTACCTCTTGGAGTATCTCAAACTACAGCTATGCTAATTCCTCATTCCTCATTCCTCATTTGTCATTCCTCACTCCTCACTTTAAATCAGTTCTCTTTGTTTTTCAAGGCAAGCACAGAATCACGGACTTTCGCCATAAGCTCTTCAGGGGTTTCGCCATTAGGATAAATAGGCTCACCGTAAACGACTTTTACTTTATATTTGCTCAGCCTTTTCCAGTTGAAAAGCCTTGGGAGCTTTCTGTCTGGCGGGAATATCTCGTGTCCGCCTTTGATGTAGGCTGGTACTATAGGTACATTGGCTTCGATAGCAAGGACGGCTGCACCGCTTTTGAACTTGCCCATTTCACCGGTTTTGCTTCTTGTACCCTCCGGGTGAACCAGCACACCCCATTTCTGACCAAGCTTTTTACGCAGAGCCGCCATTGTTTCGTCCACTCTTCCGCCTCTGTCAACAGGCACCATACCGCCTACTCTTACAATAAGTCGGCTGGCTAAACTGCCGTTGAAAAGCTCTTTTTTCGCCATACAGCAGAATTTTGCAAAACGCTCGTATCTGAAATTCAGGGTGAGGAAGATAAAATCGAAGTTTGAAACGTGATTTGCACAGATTATATAACCGTCCTTATCAGGTAGATTTTCCTCGTTTGCGACCTTGACTTCGTAGAAGGCTGTCACAAGATTTCTGTAAAAGCGGTAAATACGATAGTCTATCTTTTTCTTATCCAGTGGATAGAGCATTGATTTCACTGTTTGCGGCTTTATACGGTTTGGGTTTTGAACGAGGGAGATAAGCTTGCCCACTGTCATGTTCTTATCCATACAGCCGTCAACACGCACACCACTGAACTCCTCTATCTCCAATGCAAGCTCGATAGCTGAGAGGGAGTCTATGGTGAACTCCTGCAAAAATTTTGTACTGAGCTTGACTTCATTCGGCTGAACGTGTGCTATTTTTGCCACGGCGTTTCTCACCATTGACGGGATATCCGACGGGTCGATACTCTTTTCTGCCTGCTTATTAAGGCTGTCAAGGTTATCCTCCATGACCATTTTCTTCAGCAGATAACGCTTTGGCTTGCCGATAGCCGTTCTTGGTATAGAATCCACAAAATGTATGCCGCTGAGTTTCATTGCCTGCCCTGCGGAGGAGCTTATCTCTTTTAGCTTTTCTTCCGTCTGCTCACGCTTATCCTCAGCACAGACCACAAAGGCGTGCACCTCGTCATAGCTTCCCTCTTTCGCAGGCACTCCGCAGACTACAAGCTCGTCAACGCTCTCGATGCCCCTATAAACCTGCTCGATATCGTCAGGGGCGGCTTTTTTGCCTGTGGATAGTACGATATTTTCTTTACATCTGCCGAGAATAACGATATTTTTATGCTTATCGAACTTTGCAAGGTCGCCTGACTTGAACCAGCCGTCAGAAGTGAAAGCTTCATCAGTGGACTTTTTGTCACCATAGTAGCCTATCATCATGTAAGGTGACTTTATAAGAAGTTCGCCGCTGCGGTCTATCTTCACTTTTATATCGGGGTACGCCTTGCCGCAGGTGTCAGCATAGACGTGCTTGCCATATGTGCCGATAGTTGGTATGCTCGTTTCAGTCGCGCCGTAGTTGTTCACAATATTAAAGCCTGTGCCATAGAAGAAATCAAATGTATCCTTTGACATTGGCGAGCCTGCGGAGCAGAGAAATCTAAGTTCGCCGCCCAAGGCTTTGTGTATCTTTGCGAAGATCTTTTTGCCGCTGTTTATGCCGTAGATCTTACGCTGATGAAGTGCAACAGGAAACATTTTCTTGAAAAGTGCTGAAGATACCTTGCCCCCGTTGATCTGCTGCATTATCTGAGTTTTCAAAAGCTCATAGACCTTTGGCACGCCCGGGAAAACTGTAGGCTTGAAGTTTTGGAAGCCTGCGGAAAGACCCTTTGCGGAGAGAGACTCTATAAAGCACACTGTTCCACCTGTGAGGAGAGGGGCTAAGACCTGTGCGAAAAGTCCGTAGATATGGCTGTTTGGCAGGATTCCGAGATAGCGTTCGTTATCGGTTATGCCGTTGCACTGGCAGACCATTTTGCAGGAATTTATCTGAGAATCGTGGGTGTGCATGATGCCTGAGGCTGTCCTTGTCGTACCGCTTGAAAAGATTATCACTGCGATATCAGGGTCGCCTACTTCACCTTGGCGGAGTATATTTTCCCCTGAACCGTCAAGTCTGTCAAGCTGGTTTTGGATATCGAGAACGGGGATATTTTTCACGCTTGTAAGCTTCTTTGCCGCCTTTTGAGAAGCGACAACGCACACGGGCTGTGACTTTTTCACCAGTGCGACAAGCTCTGCCGCAGGAAGTGAATAATCCAGAAGGACGGCTGTGGCATTTAGCTTTGCACAGGCGAGAAATGCGATATTCCACTCAGGTCTGCCCTCAGAGGCGATACAGACCCTATCCCCTGCCACAACACCCATGGCTTTAAGACGGCTGCAAAAAACATCAGCCTGCTGCAAAGTTTGTCCGAATGTATATTCCTTTGTTTCACCCTCGTCGTTCATCATCACGAGAGCGGTCTTGCTATAGCGGTTTATTGCCGTTTTTCTAAATTCGTTATAAATGTTCATAGCAGTTTCCTTTCCGCACCTCAGACTTTCTGAGAGCTGCCTTTCATTGTATGTTCAAGTGCCGCAACAGCTTTTTCGGAGCTGTCAAGGAGGTTTTTGAGATTTTCCTCACCCAATGCGTCAACGAACACGCTGAAATATTTTTCAAGACGCTGTCGCTTTTCCTCTATAGTTTTTTCCCCATTTGGAAGCAGTTTCACCTGCACACGGCGTTTATCCTCAGGGTCACGCACAAGGCTGACAAAGCCTTTTTTCTCCATTGTGCTGAGAACAGAGGTCACACGCTGGCGTGATATCATAAGGTCACGGCTTATGTCTGAGGGGTAGACTATGCCCTCGGCTGTGCTAAGATAGACTATCACTTTGCTTTCGCCCTGAAAAAGCTCTGCAAGGTCGTCCATATATCCTGTTTCAAAAAATCGTCTGAAAACTTCTCCAAAACGCTGGGCTGTTTTATCGTTCATTGTTATTCCTCCAAATGTCAAGGCGGTTGATTGTCAACACTGTTGATTATACACCCTGTTGATGAATTTGTCAAGTGCATGGCTTGTTCTGGTACAAATTGTAGGTTTGTCAATCATATTGGACACTATTATTAAGAAATTCGATAGGCGAAAAC